>JBBEBC010000173.1:0-9436 GCA_040882555.1 Bacteroidia bacterium | reverse complement strand
GCATTAGTAAACTCTTGAGCATTATAAACTGTTCTTAGTCTAGCTAAATCCAATTCCATAGCTGTTTCAGGAGACCCTGTGTATCTACCAGTTATGGATGACATAAAAAACCATTTTGCAATTAATTGCTTCAGATCATATAAATCCATCTTGTATTCTTCCCTTCCTATCAGGAAAAATACATATGCGTATAACAAGTTATTTTTAGAAGATATATAATCTTGTCTAGCAAATCCTGCCATTTTTATGGCTTTTATAAACTCATGCCAGTTTTGAATGTTCAATGCCTTAGCCTGAGATTCTTTCAACGTATTAAACTGGGTTTCTCTGCGGTCTGTGCTGAACTCTCCAGTTTCTAAGTCTTTTCCTCTAAATATACTGTAAACATATTGAAGGCGGGCTCTATGAAATGCCAGTCCTACAGCCACTCTTAGCATTTGATCGGGGTCTGGGTCAATCAGGTAGTTAAAAGGAGAGGCAATTTCTTTCGATGGGGTTCTACATTGTCTACAAAACTCCTCCAAGTTTCTTCTTCCCTCTTCCCAGAAAACACTCATTAAGGTCAAGATAAAATCTGCTTGGTTCAGGGATTTCCCTTGTGAATTAATTCGTACAAAAACGTCAGCTACCTGCTCCTCATTAATCTCTGAAGATAATTCCAATACAGAAAATGGGTATGATTCCAAATTCTTCAACTGCATAAATGCATTCTGTATTTTTTGCTCATCCTCCTCTGTAATTTCTACAGTGGCTTTTAGCTTAGCAATAAATTCATAGATTACCTTGATTATGTTGATGTTGGGCTTCCATATATCAGAAATACTTTGAAAATATCTCGGATTTCTTTTTGTAGAAGCGTCAGGCACTACAAATTTCTCTTCCAAGGGATTAAAAGCAATAGTTATCGTTGCCTTTTCATAATTCTCCCTAATAACCGTTTCTGCTTTTATTACAGCATATAATGAAGTTAGTCTTTGCTGCCCATCAACAATCAATAAGTTGGAGTGCTTTTGTTTCTCGGTTGTACCAATTCCTTTAACCCCTTCAACATTAGCATTTGCCCAAAACAAAAAGTATCCTACTGGGTAGCCTTTGTACATGCTATCAAACAAATCCCTCACTTTAGTATCGGGCCATACAAAAGGTCTTTGTATATCGGGTAATCCAATTATACCTAAATCAATACTTTGAATCAATGTGAGAAGGTTATAATTAACCTCTTTAAATAATGTAGCCATTGGTAATCTAAATTGTTATACCTATTTTAGATAGGTTAGTTTTTATTCTTTCTTGTAATTCAACAGAGGTTTCAAAGTAACCTTTTAGGTTTTCAGAAATGGCAGCAACTTTATCTTCGTAAGGAATACCATCATCTTCTACTTCTTCTGTCCCAACATACCTTCCTGGAGTTAACACATAATTATTCGCTTCTACTTCGGCTAAGGTTGCCGATTTACAAAAGCCTTGAACATCTTCGTATTTACCGTCTTTGTTGCGCCAATTGTGATAAGCTTCTGTGATTTGTGCAATATCGGCATCATTAAAAGCTTTGTTTTTACGGCTGGTCATTGTGCCTATTTTCCGGGCATCTATAAACAGTATTTCGCCTGCACGATCGCGAAACTTGCTTGCCTGTCGAGCAGCAGACAGGTGGTTGGTTCTGTTACGAGCCAAAAACCAAAGACAAGCCGGAATCTGTGTATTGTAGAAAAGTTGCGTAGGTAAAGCTACCAAACAATCTACTAAGCCTTCTGTGATAAGCTGTTTCCTAATGTCACCTTCAGAACCAGCATTGGTTGTCATAGAACCATTGGCCAAAACAATACCGGCGGTTCCTGTTGTGCTTAATTTATTAATGAATAGCTGCAACCAACCGTAATTGGCATTTCCTGATGGTGGTATTCCATACTTCCAAATATGGCTGTCCTGCAATTGTTCGCCTCCCCAATCTGAAATATTAAATGGAGGATTTGCAATAATATAATCTGCCTTTAGGTCTTTGTGCTTGTCATTATGAAAGGTATCGCCCAATTCAATTTTGGCATCAATTCCTCGAATGGCCAAATTCATTTTAGCTAATTTATACGTCGTTGGATTGCTCTCTTGCCCGTAAACAGCTATATCACCTATTTTGCCTCCGTGAGCATTTAGGAACTTCTCACTTTGCACGAACATTCCACCGCTTCCGCAGCAACCATCGTAGATACGTCCATTGTATGGCTCAAGCATCTCTACCAAAAGCTTTACGATGCTTTCAGGTGTATAAAATTGCCCTCCACGTTTACCTTCCGCATCCGCAAACATTCCCAGAAAGTATTCATACACTCTCCCTAGTAAATCTTTACTGCTATGTCCTTTTTCTTTAAAACCTACGTTACCAATTAAATCGACCAATTCGCCCAATCGCTTCTTGTCCAAGGCCGGTCGTGCATAGTCTTTAGGCAATACACCTTTAAGGCTTGGATTGTCTTTTTCAATAGCATCCATCGCATCATCAATGTCTTTACCGATGCTAGGGAGTTTTGCTCTTTGTTGTTGCAGGTAATTCCATCTAGCCGAAGGTGGCACATAAAAAACATTTTCAGCTAGATATTCGTCTTTATCTTCTTCGTCTGAGTGTTTCTCACCTTTTAGTTTATTATGCAATTCCTCGAAGCTATCCGAAATGTATTTTAAGAATATCAAACCCAATACAATATGCTTGTATTCGGCTGCATCCATGTTATTACGAAGCTTATCGGCGGTTGCCCAAAGGGTTTTCTCTAAATCTTGAGTCATTGTTACTTCTTATCAATTTCTTTTAATACTAATCTTAATGCTTCACTTACTAGTTGCTTATCACTCACCGAGAACAGAACTTTTTCTGTTAGCCAGATGCCTTCAAGTTCGATTCTTTTACAGAATAAAACCTGACTAGAGTTCTCAATTTATCACGACTTAGGAGCTTACTATTGCTTTCCATCCTGCTAACATAAGTCTTATCAACACATAAAGCAGCATCAATTCCTGGCTGATTCAAGCCGTTGTTTTCGCGCGGTTCTTTTAGATTTTCGCCAAGCATGATTACTTAGTTAGTGCTTATCCATGGAAGGTCAAACCTAAGAAAAGAAAGTTAAAGAAAATAAGGGAAGTAGAAATATTCACCAATCTTGACTTGATGCAATAAGGGTTGATTGGGATTGGGTGATTAAGGGGTGAAAAGGTTGGTCTAGTAATGAAGTAGTTATTTATTGAATATCGAGATGTTTTGAGGTTTGATTTATTAGGTGAGTGTTTAAGAAACTATTTTGCCTTTGAAAAATACTATTTAGTTTTATTTTAAGGGAATCAGAGATAATTTACTCTTACAACGGCTACACCATTTACCCTTGAGGTAAAACAAAATTCAATTTTCAATATACGACCAACAAAGGACTTCAAAGGCATTTTCAGCGGAATGAAGGTCCTCATCACATATTTGGCAAAGTAGGGCTTGACCTTCCTCTTGAACCAAAGTTCAAACTACTTTTTCAACTAATCGAACGTATGCTTTAGAGAAACGGTCGTAAAGGACTAATACACCAATATTTATGCAGATATGCTGTTTTTCAGAGTGTAGTTCTAAATCCTGCTCCCATAACAACAAAAAATGCTTTCAGAAATTTTAAAATTAACGAGGAAAAGTCATTTCCTGAAGAATTGTATTTCTACAGGCTGAAGTTGAGTAGCAATAATCCTAAACTTCTATCTAAGACAGATATTACTTCTAATATTGATATTCTCAAGTTCTATGGAACTCCCTAATTAAATAAGTTCAACGGAGTAGAAATAAAAATAACGAAAGCACTTTTGCTTCTGAAGCATTTCTCAGTGTACAAAGGCCCAGTAGAAAGGAATTCATTTGTATGGATTTAGTTCAATGAATAAGGACGTTGACAGCACAAACAAAACCCACAATAAAAGTCAAGGTAACAGGGGGAAACAACTGAATCCTAATCGAAAGAAGAAAAAATAGGACTCTTCATCGAACCTAATGTAATGTTAGGCTGGATTAGTTTGTTGAAAATTATCGCATCATGCGAATTCATTAAATGAGAACCGAGAAAGCATAAAAAAGGCCTGTCGAAATACGACAGGCCCTTTAGAAATTAATCTACAGCAGCTAGAATTTCCGTTTTACGTGCGTTAACGGCATCAATAAACCCTTGGGTTTCTGTACGTCCAAGATTAAGACGTGCTAGCTCCAGTTCCTGATCAAGAGTGTTTACTGCATCGGAAGCGCCACTTCTACCGTTTAGCGTTCGCAATTGCAACTCCTTTCTCATGAGCTTGGTAATCTGGTCCTCTTTTGCTGGTCCTTCAGGCAAGGCAGCAATGGTAGCATTAATTGTTTCAATTTCGGCTTGAACAATAAGAATATCCTCCTGAGCTTCCGCTGCCGAACGATAACTGTTATTGCGACGATAGCCAATAGTCGTGATCCGATAGTTATACGTATCCAGATCTCGTGTGGCCATTTCCAAAGAAGAATCACAATCCCTCTCCGTAAGTAGTAATGATGTACTGTACATAGATATATGATTTATTTAGTTGAATAGCCAAGATAAAATCAACTTTACCTAATTTCCAAATTTTTGAACGCTTTATTTTCAATTTTAACTAAAAATACTCCTAAAGGATTAGATAAAAAGGTTCAATTCAATTTATTTTATATAATTGCATAAGGAATGTGTCAAATCTCTATGTGTCATATTTATTTGTGTCAATTTGTTTTTAGACACATATAATTTAGGCACATCTGAAATTGCCACATTTAAAAGCTTAAAAACCTGAGTCTACAACCCTCTCATTAAAATACACATGAAACACCTTAGAATGGAGCTTGGCATTAGTCAGCAGCAACTTGCCGATCATCTTAAAATTCCAAGAAGTGTCATTTCTATGGCCGAATTAGGTAAGCGACCTTACCCTGAAGATTACAGGCTAAAAATAGAGCAGATTCGAAACGCAAGAGCAGATTCATTAACTCAACACAGTAGCAATAGTGAACTAAATAGGGTTTACATTAACAGAACCATCAAAGTGATGCAAGAACTTATTATTGCGAACAATTACCAGCTCTACTCAAGCAACTTTAAACTGAGTGAGGCAAAAGAGCGTTTAAAAAAAGCGCTCACCATTACGAGCATCGCCGAGAAAGCAAATCAAGCTTTAGCTTCAGAAAAGAACAGTGCATCTGATATTACCGAAACGCGCATAAACCTGGCAAACCGAAAATTCCAACATAAGGAAGCCATAGAAAAGATGAACATCGCCCTACTAGAACTCAAAATAAAAACCCTAGAATTTGAACGTGATGAAGCTGAAAAATGGGTGAAGGAGAATGGGGGTTGAGATTAAGTATCGAATTTATTGGGATTATTTTAAAAAGTTAATATCGGCCAATGACTGTGAAAAGGTAACAGAGTACTATTAATTCCTCGAAATCAATAGTGATTAGTTACTTTAATCCATTTCAGAAAAACATATTCTGAAGGGATATCAATACTGATGTTATGGCCATTAGATTTAGAAACCTTAAAATTAAATATATCTAAATGAATCTTATTAAGGGGAGTATTTGATTTTCAATTGAAGCATTTTCCTATATTCGACGATTCGTGTCACAAATAGACGTTTTTAGGGATGGAAAAACCTTTGAAAATGTTTTGTGAGATATCAAAACTCTTTATCCACGATTGATTGCAAGCGATTAAACAAACTAATGAATTAAGATTAGCAAGATGACAGGAATTATAATGATGGGAGCGGGTGTAGTACTTTTTATTGCAGGTTTCACGGTATACAAATCTGAGAAGAACCCTAAAGTGAAATTAAATAATGAGCAGCAACTAAACCAATATGTTGACGCGGCAATTGCAGACGGTAATTTGACCAACCTCGAGGAGCGAAAGTTAACAGAGCTAGCCGAACAAAATAATATGGAAGCTTCATTATGGATTAAGGTAGCAAAAACAAGAATCCAGAAATCTGTCAATAACTCTGAGATTGAGTTAAATGAGCTGGTTAAGGATAGTAAAAGAGAAATAGTAAAGCTTCCACTCGACCTTGAGAAACAAATGAATCATTATATTGATATTGCCATTACCGATGGAGTATTAACCAAGCGTGAAGAGCAAAAAATCACTGAGCTAGCTAATGAAAACAATATGGATGCTACTTTATGGATCCAGGAAGCTAAAAATAGAATTCAGAATAGTGAAGATGAATCTGAGACAGAGATAATTGATCATATCAAGAAGAGCGGAGATCACTTTGAGAAGTATGTCGTGCAAAAGTTCAGTCGCAAATACTTTAACGTTAAAGAGTGGGCTGGCGATAAATATGTCAATGGGATATATGCAGATACTACTGCACAGCCAGATTTAATGATGGAGTTCAGTTTAAAGGGGTCAAAAGAAACATTCTCTGTAGAATGTAAATGGCGAAAAGAGTTTGTTAACGAAGCATTAACGTTTGCTACACCAGATCAACTTAGTCGCTATAAGGCATTTGAAATTGATCGCAACATACCAGTATTTATTGCGCTTGGTGTTGGAGGTAAGGCAAGCAGTCCCGACGAACTTTACATTTTACCTCTAAAGGAAATGAAGACTACCACTGTTAAAAAAACTGCAATTAGGAAATATACTCACAATCTTGAAAAAGGATTGTATTATGATGCTGAAAATAATATGTTGAAGTAAGTCGAGTAAACTATACTCTAACGAGGCAAGGATTTCATTTTAATAGAACTAGACATCAATAATTATTAAGGTATTCAAATCAAGTTACAACAATAGGCTCTCAAATAAAACAAAACTTTATCAAAGTTAAAAAATGACAAGAAGCTATTACTCCAACACAATTACAGACTTCTTGCAGGACGATAAAACACGTATTCTAGGAGAGTTAAGTTTACATCACAATCATGCACTTGAAGACCTTCAGAGAAATGCTTGGATAAAGCAAATTGAAATTCTTAAAGACTCACTTCAAGGCATTGTAACAGGTCAAATCTATTTCGAGTTTTCTATCCCACGTATGGGGAAAAGAGTCGATAATGTTTTAATCATTAATGACCTGATATTTATTGTTGAGTTTAAAGTAGGTGATAATCAGTATCAGAAATATGCGATTGATCAGGTAGTTGATTATTGTTTGGATTTACAAAATTTCCATGAGGGCAGCCATCATGAAAAACTTATTCCGGTGTTGGTTTCGACGAAAGCTAATGCAATAGAAAATATCTATCTATGTTCAGACAATTTATTTGAGCCAATTAAAGCAAACCAACTTAACTTAAGTGAAATTATTTCTGAGTCGCTTTCAAAAGGAAGTGGCAGCCAAATAAATCTAAAAGATTGGGAGAATTCAATTTACAAGCCCACTCCTACTATCATTGAGGCAGCTCAAGCTCTTTACAAAGGGCACAATGTAAAAGAGATTTCACGACATGATGCCGGTGCAATTAACCTATCTAAAACAACTGATTGCATTAATAACATCATTGAAACCGCTAAGAGGGAAAACAAAAAGTCAATTTGCTTTCTAACTGGTGTTCCTGGAGCTGGTAAAACGTTAGCTGGTCTTAACATAGCAAACGAAAGGATGAAAGCCGACGAAGACGAACATGCTGTTTTTCTATCTGGCAATGGCCCTTTGGTAGATGTTTTGAGGGAAGCTCTAACCAGGGATGAAGTAGCAACTTCAAAAGAAAATGGGGAACCAATAACTAAAAAAAGAGCAGCAATAAAGGCGAATGCATTTATACAAAACATTCACCATTTTCGAGATGATAATTTAATATCTAAAAAGGCTCCCGTCGAAAAGGTTGTTGTGTTTGATGAAGCACAAAGGGCATGGGCTAAAGAACAAGTGAGCTCTTTTATGAAACGCAAGAAGGGCGTTGATGATTTTGATATGTCAGAGCCAGAGTACTTAATTAGTGTCATGGACAGACATGATGATTGGTGTACTATTATTTGTTTAATTGGTGGTGGACAAGAGATAAATACTGGTGAAGCTGGGGTTTCTGAATGGCTTTCATCATTGAAACAAAATTATCCTCATTGGGATATACATTATTCTAATCTAATCTCTACTGACAATAACTATTTATCTGATATTGAATTAAAACGTTGGATTAAAGCAGTTGCGACAGAAAAACATGAATTACATTTATCTGTTTCTGTTCGTTCTTTTCGTTCTGAAAAGATATCTGAATTGATGCATGAGATTTTGGAAGCGAACACTTCATCGGTTATTCAACTTGTTGAAGAAGTCAAGCATGATTTTCCTCTAAGAATAACCAGAGATTTATCTAAAGCAAAAGAATGGTTACGAGATAAAGCTAAAGGGAGTGAAAGGATTGGACTTGTAGCAAGCTCCGGCGGACGTCGCTTGAGACCGCTGGGCATCGATGTCAAAAATGAAATTTCAGCGCCTAATTGGTTCTTAAATAACTCAGAAGATATACGTTCATCCTATTTCCTTGAAGAAACAGCAACAGAATTTGATATCCAAGGTTTAGAAATAGATTGGGTTTGCTTAGCTTGGGATATCAATTATTATATTAAAGATGGCAAATGGAACTACCAAAATTTCTCAGGTACTAAATGGCAAAACATTCATAATGAGAACGACAAAACTTATTTACAAAACGCTTATAGGGTTCTATTAACTAGAGCTAGACAAGGGTTAGTCATTTTCATTCCTCATGGCGATATTCTTGACCATACGCGGCCGCCAGATCTTTATAACAACATATTTAATTATTTTGAATCATGTGGAATACCAACCATTGATTCCTAATAACTTTAATATTAAAAACCAGATAAATATCATTTAATAAAAGTGATTTTTTAAATAATTATCATCAACCTGCCAATGCAACTATTAGCACAATTAACTATCAAGGATGAGTTGGTGAGCCTAAATTAACATAAAACACTAGAAACAAATTCACTACATTAGAGGCTTATGAAAAAGCTTTTAAGCATAGTTAGTCTTTTAATATTCCTTTGGGGAGAGGGCTTTGCTCAGACTTCTTTCGTTAAACAAATAAATACGACTAGCGCCGTCGGTTCTTTAAAAGTGTTTGCTACCAATGACCAAGGATGGGTGATTTATGCTAAAGAAAATGCGCATTTAACAAAGTTTAATTTATGTGGTGAATCGGTTTGGAGTCGTGTGCTTGACATTCCTAATGCTACGGCTTCTTTAAGTGATATTATTTCAACGCAGGACAATGGTTTTGCCATTCTTAGTCGTGAACAAATGGGTGATTCGCATGGTACAGTAATTACAAAGCTCAACTCGAACGGTGAAATAAGCTGGTCGAAATCATATTTTAATTCTGAATACGAATATTTTCCATACACGCTGAGCGAGGACAATAATGGAAATCTGATCTATT
>JBBEBC010000172.1:0-9489 GCA_040882555.1 Bacteroidia bacterium | reverse complement strand
ACCCCTAGACATCGAAGTCTTGGTGAGCCATTACCTCACCAACTAACTAATGTCACGCATGCCCATCTTCAACCGCCGTAGCTTTAAACTAAATACCATGCGATATCTAATTACTATGGGGTATTAATCCCTCTTTCGAGGGGCTATTCCCCAGTTGAAGGTAAGTTGCATACGCGTTACGCACCCGTGCGCCACTAAGTTTAATATTGCTACTAAACCTCGTTCGACTTGCATGTATTAGGCCTGCCGCTAGCGTTCATCCTGAGCCAGGATCAAACTCTCCATTGTAAGTTTGATATTGTTTTCCCGATTCTTCAATCGGGAGTATGTCTCAGATTTACTTCTCATTCGAGCATCGCTCAAATGCGATACTCATTAATTCTTACCTTTCCCAATATTTTCAAAGAACTTCCGAACTTTCGTTCGTGTTTCCCGTTCGAAACGGGCTGCAAAAGTACAACCTTTTTTGTAACCTCCAAATCTTTTTGAAAAATAATTTTCAGACTTGATTTTTAACAGAGGCGTCGTCCAAAGAACAGGGCGACAAAAGTACAACGGTTTTTGAAACCACCAAATCTTTTTTGAGATTTTTTTCGGCAATCTTTTTAACTGTTGGTGCTTGATTATGCAACCGTTTAAAGAACTAAGGGGCGGCAAAAGTACGCAGGTTTTATTACCATGCAAGTGCTAACTACATTTTATTTGCCATAGATTCCAAACACATCTGTAAATCAATCAATTAAATTTACGGATTAGCTCCTGCAACAGGTATTACCTTCCCATTGATCAATCCAAACGCTGATTCACTAAACTTGAAAATCCATGCTGACATCTGCCCAGCACTAACCCCTGAGACGAATCCTGGAAAGGCTTCTTCCAGCATTTCTGTATCAACTGCTCCCAAAGCCAAGGTGTTAAATTTGATCTCTGTTTGTTTAAACTCCTCTGCTAAGCATTCACTCAAACCAGAAATTGCCGCCTTCATAGAACTATATACAGACAAACCTGGGTATTTTGAACTACCCTGAAAACCTCCCATGCTCCCAAGAAACAGATTGTGTACCTTCTTATATTTCTCCATCAAAGGCAGTAATGCTCTTGTTAATTTTAAAGGTGCCAGATAATTTACCTCAAACAACTCTGCTATATCTAAATCTGAAGTATCAATAAAAGGCTTGTTTATAAGAACTCCTGCATTGTGAATTACGACTAGATAATCTGAAACAGGTATTTGAAGTAGTGAAGTACTTAAGTCAGCAAAAGCTTTTTCGCTTCTTAAATCAGAAGATATCGCCTGCACCCCTTCCAATGAACTAAGTGAATTGATATTCCTACTAATACCTATTGTATTCCAACCAGCCTCAGAATAGATCTTACATAATTCATATCCAATTCCTCTACCCGCACCTGTTATAATTACTGTTTTATTCATATTCCTTTTAATTCAGTTTATCTATGGCTACCCAAACTTTAACATTCTTAAGATGTTTTGTTAGATAGCACACTATTTTTTCAACTCTTACATTATATATGTATACAAACATACTCTGACAATTTGAAAGTTTTGGCTTAATTTAATTAATGAATGCCCATACTCAGTGAATTGTTACTTTTGTGTATACTCTATCTATGTTAAAGAAACTATCCTTTCTAATTATTGCCTTCTCAGTAGCTTCAGCGCAACAGCTAAAAGCTCAAACAGAATACGGCGAGTCTTTTAAAAGTCATCTTTATGTTGGTGGGTCCTTTGGTTTAGGACTAGGCACGATTACAACTATAGATATATCTCCCATGGTAGGTTATAATTTCAATCGCTATTTATCGGCGGGAGTTGGTGCAACCTATTTATTCTATTCTCAAAATCTACCTGGTCAAGACTATAGAACCAGTTTCTATGGAACCAGAGTATTTGCGCGCGCGGTTCCATTACCTGATTTGTTAAGAGGACTCTTTCTTCACGCAGAGTATGAGACAATGAATAATGAGAGATACACGCAAGATGACCCTTTTGGTCCTATTGTTTTAAAGCGCGCTTGGACTCCAGCAATATTAATAGGTCCAGGTTATCGCTCTCAATTAGGAGCGAATTCTTTCTTTACTCTAAGTTTATATTATAATATTCTGGATGATGGTACTCCTCAAAGCACCATTTATGGAGGCCCAATTGTCTACAGAATTGGATTCATTTTCGGGCTATACTAAAAAACTAAAGCCACCTTTTAGGGCAGCTTTAGTAAAGTTTTGAAGTTTAATTGCGATTAGAGCCCCAGTTTTTTGGCAATATTTGAAGGTATTCCTTTCTTATGTAACATGATACAGGTGGTTTTATAAAGCAAATATGACGCAGAGCAATAGAAATAGCCCCCTAAATCATTGCTTTCATCTCCCCAAGAGTTCTTAACTATATAATAACGAGTGCCATTTTGATCCTTTGCACTTCCAACAATATGCATCCCATGATCATCTTGAGTAGTTAAATCATCAAATGCCTTTTGTCGCATTTCCTGTGTGATTTTCCTTTGCGGAACAGGCTTAATCATCATTTCTTCCTTTTCTTCTTTTGATAATTCATCCCAATCCTTTTCAGGCACTATAGCTAGTCCATTGCGATGTGAAAAGCCTTTTTCGGAGACATCCGCCGCCCAGGCGATACTATAATTATTAGCTATTGCATACTCAACAATCTCTTCGAACTCTTGAAGAGGGACATTTTGAACAGTGTTCCAAGCCCAATTATCTGGAACCTCCAAGACAAATGGTTTATAAAATGGATGATGAGTAAAAGAGCTTAACTCGATATAATCATCTGCATTAATACCAATTGCTGCAGCATATTCTTTGGGGCCAATGGTTTTACCATCCATCTGAACCTTTTCCGGTACAGCTCCTAAATAGGCATCTAATATTCCATTTAATGCTTTTGACCAGGCAGGGTTTATAGAACCTTCCTTCATTTCCAGAGTAGTATTCAATAAATCTGTCATCACTTTCTCCATTTCAGAGTGATGAAAACGCTTTTGGTCGTAGATTAATCCCGAGTAGTTTGCGTCTGGCATCAAGCCATATTCGCGAATTACGTTCATAACATCATGAAAAGCTCCGCCTTGACTGAAGTTAGTTTTACCCATCATACGGAGATACTTCTCAGCCTTCATTTCGTAAGCTTTTCTAGCAATGTACATTTCTGAGAGGTTAACCGGTGATTTCCCCATGCGTTGAAGTTCTGATTCTAGAAACGATAAGGAAGAAAAACTCCAACAGGTGCCAGTTGCTCCTTGGTTTTTCACATCTGTGTTACCAATTTCTTTTTCAATTGTGAATTTGTATTCCGATTCCTTCTTGTTGGTTTTCGTTTGGGCAAATCCGTTGAGAGATGCTACAAAAAACATGGCAACCACTGCCGTAATTCTGATTTTCATAAATAATGAGTATAGTTATTTCCACTTTCGTAGGATGATTTACAAAGAAAGAAAATTCATTCAGCCCGCAAGGGAGAAAATCCAAATTATTTGTTGTTGAATGCGCTCATCGTGTGTGCAATTCCAATGGAAGCAAAACTCCCTACCAAATCCGAAGACATTTGAAGTCGCTCTGTTAATCTTTCGTTTTCATCCGCCGACCAAGGCGAAAGAACATAGTTAACCTGGTGCCCTTTATTGAATTCGCTGCCGATTCCAAATCTTAATCTGGCATAATCGGTTCTATTGAGGGTTTCTTGAATGCTTTTGAGACCGTTGTGACCACCATCACTTCCTTTTCCCCTAAGTCGTAATGTGCCGAAAGGCAAAGCGAGGTCATCGGTTATGACCAGTAAGTTTTCCATTGCAATTTTCTCCTGCTGCAACCAATACTGAACCGCCTTACCGCTAAGATTCATATAGGTATTGGGCTTAAGAAGAATGATTTGACGACCTTTAAACTTCCAGGTGCAAGTCCAACCATGCTTTACAGCTTGAAAATTTAGGCTTTCCCTCCGGGCGATGGCATCAAGAACCATAAATCCTATATTATGACGAGTATAAGCATATTCATCGCCAGGATTTCCAAGGCCGGTAATCAGGTATTTCATAGGGCGAAGATAAGCTCTCGGTCAAAATGTTAACTACTGACAAGGACAAAAAAAATCCTGCTGGTGAAAACCAGCAGGATTTAATAATAAGGTTGAAGAAGAATTATTTCTTAGCATCATCCTGAGCAGCCTGACGAGATGCACGAGTTGCACCAACACCAACTACTTCAATATTAACAGAGTCAAGTAATGTTACATTCGGAATATTAAGTTGACCGATTTTAACACCCTGACCAATTTCAAGGTTAGAAATATCTACCTCAATAGCATCAGGTAGATCTTTAAGCATAGCGCGAACCTTAAGTTTACGAAGCTTAATTTGAAGTTTACCACCTGCACGAACTCCGACAGAGTTACCAATTGCACGCACTGGAATAGCAATTACTACTGGCTTTCCTGCTTTAATTTCGAGGAAATCAGCATGTAATAACTTATCGCTAATAGCATGAAACTGCACATCCTGAAGGATTGCATTTGTTTTTTTACCGTCGATTTCTAATTCAACAGTATGTACATCGGGTGTAAACAAAAGAGGTTTAAAAGCCGATTCGTTAACCGAGAAATGTACTTGTTGTTCTCCACCGTATAAAACGCATGGTACAAGACCTTCTACACGAAGTGCTTTAGTATCTTTTTTCCCTACGCTTGCACGAGGCGAGCCGCTCATAAAGATTGCTTTCATTGTTATTTATATTTAGTTGTTTATAGATTCAGATTAAAATCAGCAAATAAAATTTGAGCTGATACTTTCATAATTATGGACCTTTGAAACCACATCTGCAAAAAGATTGGAAACAGATAGGACCTTGATTTTCGGCGATTCTCTATGAAGAGGAATGGTGTCGGTTACAACAAGTTCAGTAATCCTTGAATTCTCAAGTCTTTCATAAGCTTTTCCTGAAAGAACCGGGTGTGTGCAAAAAGCTCTTACTGATTTTGCTCCCTTATCCATAATCATGTCGGCCGCCATAGTAATTGTTCCAGCCGTATCGATAATATCATCAACCAATACCACATCGCGACCTTCAACATCACCAATAAGAGTCATCTTCTCAACTTTGTTCGCTACTTTTCTTTCTTTGTAACAGATTGCCATGCTAGCATTGAGATATTTAGAATAAGCATTGGCTCTTTTGCTACCTCCCATATCAGGAGCTGCCATGGTTAGATCTGCTAAATTGAGTGATTGTATATAAGGAATAAAAATAGAAGAAGAATACAAATGATCAACTGGCACATCAAAGAAGCCTTGTATTTGATCAGCATGTAAATCCATAGTAATGATTCGAGTGCAACCAGCAGCTTGTAAAAGATTGGCAACAAGCTTTGCTCCTATTGCAACTCTTGGTTTATCTTTTCTATCCTGTCTGGCAAAACCCATATAAGGAATAACTGCAATTATCTGTCGAGCTGAAGCGCGCTTAGCGGCATCAATCATCAGAAGCAATTCAAACAAATTTTCGGCTGGAGGAAATGTACTTTGAATAATGAACATATCGCTTCCACGAATACTTTCCTCAAAAGCAGTTTGGAATTCTCCATCGCTAAATCGGGTGAAAGAGACTTTTCCAAGCTCCTTTCCATAATGCTTGGCAATTGCTTCAGCAAGGTAAAGTGAGGCTGTGCCTGAAAATATCTTTACCGGATTGATTTCTTGATTGTTTGAACCTTCCATGATGAGCGCGCGAAATTACGATAAATTAATTCCGCATGAAACTTATCTTATTAAATTCCATCGAATTGAATTTTTATTACTTTCGTGCCCTCCAATTTCAGTAGCCCGGATGGCGGAATTGGTAGACGCGTTGGTCTCAAACACCAATAATCGTAAGGTTGTGCCGGTTCGACCCCGGCTCCGGGTACTTTTAGAAAACACCATCTTGATAGCATTCAGGGTGGTGTTTTTGCTTTATAGCAAGTAATTTCTATTACCTCTGAAATCTTCAATATAATTTCCCTTCCATGTAATTGGAAGAATTAAAGCTTTGCGCAACAATAACCTTAGCGGTAAAAAGAAAGATTTGTGGATTATCTAACAATAGTAACAGAACCTGTAACAATCTTGTCCTCTCCTAAAAGACTCCGAGCAACTATTCTCCATATATATGTGTCAATTGGAGCGTCTTTACCATCCCATCCTTCATGAAGTTTATTTGAAGTGAATACTTCATCTCCCCAACGATTAAAAACGGCAAATTCATACCCTTTGGATAATACACCTCTTTTTATGGGTAAGAAAACATCATTTAATCCATCTTCATTTGGAGTAAAACCAGATGGAACATAAATAGTAAAATCCTCAACCATCCTGATATCATCTTTCAAACTTACTTCACATCCAGCTGCCGTTATAACAGTGTACTCAACAGGCCAAATACCAGTATCAGGAAGAGTTATATTTATTGTATCGCCATAATAAATTCCAAGAATTCCGAGATCCCAAATAAGACTGTCGGCATTTTGATTCTGACTTACTAATAAGATATTAGGCTCAGAATCATTCGTCACTTTAGGATAAATTGTTATTGTAGGAAAAGCTTTAGGAAGGATTTCAATAAAATCTTTTTCGCTCACCTGTCCACGACAACCAATTACATCGGTTAGCGTTAGAGTTACATCATAAAATCCAGCTACATCGTACTCTTTTGTTGGATTGGCTTGAGTTGAAGTGCTCCCATCTCCAAATCTCCATAAATAGCTAAAAGGTCCGATACCCTCCGTTGACATTGTAAAACTGATGTCTGCTGGAAGACAGTCCCGATTGCTACTTGCCGTTATAATAGGCAATGGATTAGGCCTAACTTGTACCTCCCTGCTAGCAACTGGATTATCTGGAGGACAAGTTGTACCTCCAACCGTAACTGTATATATCCCTGATTCATAAACCCAAATTGATTGTGCTGAAGAACCTGTGCTCCAAGAATACTGAGGAGCTGAAGTGGATGTCAATAGAACGCTATCGCCAAAACAAATATCTGTTGGTCCATTTACTGAAATAGCAGCATTCTGAGGTGTTGGAATTACGTTAACCTGAATTGGCGACGAGTTAAGACTTTCACACCCGTTTGCGTCAGTAACTGTTGCGGTGTATTGTCCCGAAAGGGTGATTGTGATGTTGGCACCGGAGCCATTATTATTCCAGTTAATTGTTCCATTTCCAACAGCTTGCAATTCAACACTACCGCCACTGCAAAAAGTTGAGGGACCTACTGCAGAGATGATTGGTTGAGGAGGTAGAGGGAAAAAACTAACCTGAAAAGGTGCTGAAGGCGAGCTAATACATCCATTTGCATCTGTAATAGTAACAGAAAGTGGTCCTGCTTGGGTTGTAGAAACTGTTTGAGTAATATTACCATTACTCCATAAATATTGAGCAGCTGCGCTGGATGATAACTGTACTGTTTCACCTTGACAAATAGGATAATTTCCAATAGCTGAAATAACAGGTGTTGCAGGAGTCTGGTTAAGTGTAGTATTAATATCCGCCGACTGAGGCGAAACACAGCCGTTGATATCAGTAATAGTTACATGATATGAATTGCTTATGCTAGAGGTAATACTTTGGGTTGTTGCGCCAGTACTCCACAAATAGCTTGAAGCTCCTGGAGCCTGGAGTGTTACTGATCCACCTGGGCAAAATGAAACTGAGCCATTTGCAACTACCACAGGAGGCGACAATGGAGCTAACTCTGTTACTGTTGTTGTTGATGAGCTTGACTGACAGCCATTAGCATTTGTTAAAGTAACCGCATAAGAACCAGAATTATTAACGGTAATAGCTGCAGTATTCTGACCTGAATCCCAAAGGAAGTTTCCAGCACCAGTTGCAGTTAAAGTAACCGAACCTCCGTCACAGAACGTTGTTGGTCCAGAAGCATTAATTACTGGAACAGCAGGAAGCGCATTAACAGTTACTGAAACAGGCGGTGAAGAAGGACTAAGACATCCATTAGCGTCTGTTATACGAACTGTGTAATTACCTGCCGAGCTAACATTGATAGATTGTGTGGTTGCTCCGTTTGACCAAAGATATTCAGCTGAAGCTGGTGCATTCAATTGAACACTTCCCCCTGCGCAAAATGTTGTTGTACCAACTATGGTAATATTTGGTGCCGGTGGTTGTTGAAATACGGTAACTGTAACTGAATTACTAGGAGCTGAAACACATCCACTAGCATCTGTTACCACTAAGGTATAATTTGTAGTAACTGCAGGACTTGCAATTGGATTAGCAATAGTTGTTGAAGAGAGTCCGGTTGCAGGCGACCATAGGTAAGTAGCCCCGCCCGAGCCATTTAGCTGAGCGCCAAGACCAGAACAATTAGCAGCTCCAAGACCTGGATTAGCAATTGGCAATGGATTTACTGTAACAGTAACAGCATCTGTAGAAATACAGCCTGCAGCAGATGTGCCCGTAACTGTGTAAACAGTAGTTGCTGTTGGAGATGCGGAAGTGTTTCCTGAATTAGCATTGCCTAAGCCTAAAATTGGTGACCAAGAATAACTAGCGGCTCCGCTTGCAGACAAGTTGGTGCTACTACCGTTGCAAACAGAAACATCTGAGCCAGCGTTAATTGTAGGAGCAGAGTTGACAGTTACCGTAATTGATCCTGTTGCAGCACATGAGCCTGCAGAAGCTGGAGAGCTAACTGTATAGGTTGTAGTGACGGAAGGATTTGCTGTAACAGTGGCTCCGCTTGTTGAAGATAAGCCTGTTGAAGGACTCCAAGTATAAGTAGGACCAGCGCCAGATGCTGTTAGAGTTGTTGAAGCACCTTGACATATAGAATTTTGTGTTGCATTTACATTAACAGTTGGTGCGGGAAGCACAGTGACTGCTAATGAGCCATTACCTGTGCAGCCAGCTGCGTCGGTAGCAACAACATTGAATGTTGTGTTAGCTGTAATTGTGGCAGTAGCAGGATTTTGAGAAGTGTTATTAAATGAAGCTGCAGGAGTCCATACGTAAGTTAAACCTGTTCCAGCAGAGTTAGCTGTTAAAGAAAAAGGGGTTCCGGAGCAGACAGGATTTTGTGATGCGGTAACATTGACTGCAAAAGGAGGAACAACGGTGACAACAACTGGAACCTTAGGGCTTAGGCAGCTGCCTACAGAAGATTGTACCCAATAAGTTGTAGAATTATTAAGAACCGGAGTTGTAAAAGTTTGGCCGGTAAAAATAGCGATTGTTGAATTTTGGCTGAAATACCAACGAACAGTTCCTGAAGAAGTGGCGGTTATCTGAGTATTAGTTCCGGCACAAATGGTTACGTCAGAAACATCAATGGTAGCATCGGTTGCAGCAATAACTTCAACATTATAATCTTCCGCCTCCCCGACTTCTAAGCCTGTTTGAAGATTGCAATGACTAGCTGGTATTGCTGCAAAACTGGATCTTACCCTCATTCTTGTGACACCCA
>JBBEBC010000171.1:3073-9490 GCA_040882555.1 Bacteroidia bacterium | reverse complement strand
AAGCACTAATTTACAGCTAATTAATTATATTAGCAAACCGCCTAATTCAATTCATTTAATTGAATGTATACTACTCCGGTAAACGTAGCAACCCATGAAATATAAGCATCGTCAGCATCACAGTCATCATCACTATAATCTAAGGCTACTGTTGTATTTGTTGACCTGAAAAGAGTAAGCTGTGAGTCATAAGTGGCGTTCCCACCAAAACTAGCGCAAGTAGTAAATTCATACGTATTGCCGTTAACAACATTAATTGCAACAAATTCTCCTGCATAACTATTTGTGGCTGCAGAAGTCCATGAAGCTGTTGGTGTAAATGTTCCCGCTGGATATTGGTTGTCGACGAATATGCACTGACTAAAAGAATTAGTGCTTATTAGGCATGCAATAGAAAATAGGGTTAGTCGTAGAAAGTGTAGCATCAAAATTAATTTAGGAGTGCAAATGTAAGAAAACAAGCATATGTGTATATGAAAGCTTTTTTAATTCTTACCTATTCAAGAAAGAAGAAGATAAAACTAAGTTTTATAGAAATTCATTTCATCTAAATACTTCCAAGCCTCTGAAGGCATAAAGCATCTAACATCTTTTTGTTTTGTAATAGCATTTCTGATGAAGGTGCTTGAAATATCCATTTGAGGGGCTTCAGTTAAAATAACTGAAGGATGACTATCAAATTTACTCTCAATTGTGCCGGGTCTTGGGTATAAATAAATGAAGTGGTTTTCTAAAATCACTTCATAATTCTTCCATTTATCAAGACTTTGTAAATTGTCGCTCCCCATAATTAATGAAAACTTATGTTGAGGATATTTTTCAGTTAAATGAACAAGTGTGTTGACCGTGTAAGAAGGTTGAGGAAGAGAAAATTCAATATCTGAAGCTCTTAAATAAAAGATATCGTCAATTGCAGCATTGACCATAGCCAAGCGGTGATGCCCTTTTAACAATGACTTCTTTTCTTTCAATGGATTATGAGGCGAAACAACAAACCAAACTTGTTCAAGTTCTGTGAATTGTGCCATGTAGCCTGCAATTGACAAATGCCCTATATGAATCGGGTTAAATGAGCCAAAAAACAGTCCAATGTGCATTTTAGGAGGCGTTAAGGAAATCCTGCACTATGCTAAGAGCATTTGGCAAACTTTCTTCAAGTTTATCATTTACCAGAATTCTATCTGCATGCTTTGAAAATTCCATTTCTCTGGTTGCTTTTGAAACTCTAGCTTCAAAACTTTTTTCGGTTTCTGTTGCTCTGTTTCTCAATCTTTCTGTAAGAGCTTCAATTGATGGAGGCATCACAAAAACAAGCAGTGCTCTATTTGAGAAATAACGCTTGATATTTAATCCCCCTTCTACATCCACATCAAAAATTACATGATTTCCCCTGTTCCAAATTCTGTCAATTTCGGAGCGTAGTGTTCCATAAAATGTTCCGGCATAAACTTCTTCCCATTCCAAAAACTCCTGCTTACCAATCTTCTGAAGGAAGTCATCCGTGCTCATAAAGTAGTAATCAACACCATTCACCTCGTTCGGACGCTTAGTCCTGTTGGTTGCAGAAACTGAGAATTCTATTCCAGGAATATTTTCTAGGATATGCCTAACTATCGTTGTCTTTCCTGCTCCGCTCGGAGCGCATACTATGATTAATTTACCGCTCACAGGACATTATTGAGTTGTTCTTTTATTTTTTCTAATTCATCTTTCATCAACACAACCAGCTTTTGCATTCCGGCATGGTTAGATTTTGAGCCTATCGTGTTAATCTCTCTGCCCATTTCTTGACTAATAAATCCCAATTTTCTTCCATTGGAATTTGTTTCTCCTAGGGTTGTTCTAAAATAGGAGCAGTGTGTGGCAAGCCTCTGCTTTTCTTCAGAAATGTCAAGCTTTTCGAGAAAATAAATCATTTCCTCCTCAAATCTGTTTTCTGAACCATTATTCTGTTGAAGTAATTCGTCAATCTTTGATCTAATTCGAGTTTTGACAGTTTCTATCCTCTCTCCTTCTAGTCCAGCAATTTCTACCAAGCGTTTTTCTATCTCTTCAACTCTAAATAATAACTCCTTCTCTAAACCTATCCCTTCATCTTTTCTGAAGATGTCGGTATTTTCAACAGCAGTTCTTATTGCGTTATAAATACCTTCCAATTCACTTTCTTCAAGCTTTTGTTCAGCTTCAACCACGCTATCGGGGAGTCGCATGACTTCTGTAAATAAAGTATCGCTGCTAATACCTAAATCAGTTTGCAGAGATTTGAGCCTGTTAAACTGCTCTTTAATCAAATCAGTATTTATTTCTGTTAAAGCCTGATTCCCAGTATTTTTAAGAGAGATCTGCATGTCAATCTTCCCTCTTTCCATTCTTTCCCCTATAAGGGCTCTAATTTCACCTTCTTGTTCTCTTAGAATTGAAGGAATCCTGAGGTTTAAATCAAGTTGCTTGCTATTTAGCGCTCTGATATCAATAGTTATTATTCTAGAATCAAGAGAAACCTGACATTTCCCGAAGCCGGTCATCGATTTTATCATTGCCGCTAAAATAGTAAAAATACACAGGTTTAAATTCATGTATCTCAAGCGAATGCAATCGTCTAACCATGCTTTATTTTATTCTCCTTGAAAAGTGACTTTGGTCATAGTTTCTGTTACAATAACATGATTATCTTTGATAGAAATCAGAAACAGCTTGAAAATCCTCAAATTTATTTTCGTTTGTATTAT
Source organism: Bacteroidia bacterium (assembly GCA_040882555.1). Classification (GTDB taxonomy): domain Bacteria; phylum Bacteroidota; class Bacteroidia; order M30B66; family M30B66; genus M30B66. Next base: position 6,761 of record JBBEBC010000171.1, on the reverse strand, counting down.
GTGTTTGGGAATTATATCGCTAGTAGTTTGGCTGTTTTACTAAGTTCATCAATCAAAATTCTATTATTATGAAATCAAATGTTGGAAATACCGATAAGGCAGTTAGAATTTCTATGGCTATCTTGTTAGCTGCGCTTTATTTCACTGGAACAATCTCTGGTATTATTGGAGTTATTGCCTTAGTTGTTGCAGGAGTCTTCGTGCTAACTTCACTGGTAGGCTTCTGTCCGCTATATGCAATTTTTGGCATGTCAACTTGCCCGAGGAAAACGAAGTAAATCAAGATTCTAATTTTGGGCTCCGATTTTCAATTCGAAGAACGGGTCTGTGGCAACTACAGATTTCGGAACACTAAACTGTTAACCCAACACAAATATTGATTTGAAGCACTAAGCTTCAATTTGCAACTAAACCTGCCATTGCGCAAAACCGTTGTTAGTTTCTGCCCCTCAGTCTTTCTTGTAGACTTTCGGTTAGTTGTCAGACAGGCAGATGCAAATTTGACAAGTATTGGTTTAAGTGTTTGCTTGTATTATTTGTCAATGCTTGTGGTTAAGAAGGTTTGGTATTTTTGTCAGGCTATATTGTTTCGATAGCTTTACTTCCTCCTCCATCAAATCACAAAGTTGGTTAACCAAAGGTTTTATTTGGTTTTATTGAATAAAAACACGCAGTTTACTTTTTATGTTTGTCATACAAAATCTGGCACTCATTATCCTTTTTTTTGAAACCTGCCGCATCAAATTCTGGAGCCTTGGTAAGGCTGGTTAAAGCTTCAACTGCATTGTACAACTCTTCATTATCGTTACGACCAATGCGCTCAATAAAATTTACTTTGTTGCTTCCTTTGGGCGAATCTGATACAATTACCTCTTTCGTAGTGGAATCGATGGCAAATAATAAGTTTTTATTCATTTTTTTCTTTTAATTTGTTAATGTAAGTGACAACGTCCGTTTGAATTTGTTGTCCTGTTCTTGCATCTTATCCCCTTTTTTGTCGTTCCAAAGCATTGTTTGGAAGTGGTGGATGCCTTTTTTTTCGTTGTTCCTGCGCAACAATTTGTGCCTACTCTGTTATTGTGAATTTTACATATGCAACTATTTGATTTGCTGCGATTGCATGGCATACAAAGCAACTGAATATTTGACACCCCGTTACCACCTCCACATGAAAATGGCGTTATGTGGTCATATTCTAAATTTTGAAAACTCCCACAGCATTGGCATTTGCCTCCATCCCTGGAGAAAACAACTTTTTTTGTTGTAGCCGATACATACCTGCTTTGTGAAAAGCCACAAACACTGATCAAAAGCAGAAGGATTACGAGATACAGTTTTTTCATTCTAATTGCTTGTGCAATTATAGTTTAGACACCTTCAACTAGTGCGATTTCTTCTTCCATCAAGTCATATAACGGGTAAACTAATTGGTCGATTTGGGTTTCTAAATGTACAGTTTCTATAGCGTCATTCTTCATTGATATTACTTAGGCAAAAATGGCCCTTTTGGTTTTGCAAAGGGTCGGTTTACATGTCGGCAAAACCAAATGTGCTAAATGTGCAGTTGGCATTTCCGGCCGTTTTTCTGTCGGTTAAATCTGACCCTGTCGGTCGTCATAGAGTTTCAGCTAACTCCTCAGCAAGAATTGCTTAAATTCTCGCTACAACGTCTCCTCCAGCCATTTAAAGAATTCTCTTTGCCACACAATTCCATTCTGAGGCTGAAGAATCCAATGATTTTCTTCTGGGAAATAAACCAAACGACTCTTAATTCCTTTTAGCTGAAGAGCTTGAAAGGCCTCAAAACCTTGTCCTTCTGGAACCCTAAAATCTTTTCCTCCGTGAATAACCAACATCGGTGTATTCCAATTTGCAACTTTATTGCTCGGGTCAAATTCAGCATAGGTTTTTTGAGCTGCTTTATTGTCTTTCTCCCAGTAAGCTCCACCCATATCGAAATTCGTAAAGAACACTTCTTCAGTAGTTCCATACATGCTTTTTAGATTAAAAACTCCTGCATGTGCAATAAATGTCTTAAACCTTCCTTCATGCATGCCTGCTAGATTGTATACAGAGTAACCTCCGTAGCTGGCGCCAATACAACCAAGACGGGTTTGATCGACAAATGATTCCTTTGAAATATCATCAATAGCACTCAAATAATCTCGCATCGACTGCCCTCCCCAATCCTTACTGATTGCTTCATTCCACTCTACACCAAAACCAGGTAATCCGCGACGGTTAGGAGCAATAACAATATATCCTTGTGCTGCCATTAATTGAAAATTCCAACGGAACGAATAAAACTGAGAAACTTCCGACTGAGGTCCACCTTGACAATATAATATGGTTGGGTATTTTTTTGAAGCATCAAAATCAGGCGGATAAATTACCCAAGCAAGCATTTTCTTACTGTCGCTTGTTGTGATGTATCTTCGGTCTATACGACTCATTTTCACATTCGCATAAAGCTCATCATTTTCATGAGTGAGCTGCTTCATGGTATATTTTTTTGTTTCAATTGTATACACTTCGCTGGCGTGATTCATATCCATGCGCTGAACTACAAGCATGTTTTTTACCTCTCCAACAAGTGCATGAATATCAAAATCGCCATTAGTAAGTTGCTTTACTACAGGTAGTTTTTTAGTCGTTCCAGGGTAATCAACCATGAAAAGCTGCTTGGTGCCATCAATAGGAGCAATGAAATAAATCATTTTGCCATCCGCCGACCAGGCGAAATTACTAACAGTTCCATCCCAGTTTTGGGTCAGATTCATATCACCCGCCGGACCTTTAACAATGATGTCGTTTTTATCAGATTCGTACCCATCTCTTGCCATACTTAACCAAGCTAGGGTTCCGCTAGAGCTAAAAGAAGGAGCAACATCATATCCCTTTCGCACAGCAGTAAGATTGGTAGTTTTGCCCGATGCTACATCATATTCATATAGATCAGTATTCGTGCTTATTGCATATTCAGTCCCCGATTTCTTCTTGCACACATAAATCACCTTAGACCCATCAGTATTCCAGATAAAATCTTCTTCACCACCGAAAGGCATTTGTGGACAATCAAAGGGCTCATTTCCAATGAGATCAATCCCTTCATCCGCTTTTCCATCTTTCATGGTATGCAGAAAAACATGGCGGTAATTCCCATCTCGCCAAGTATCCCAGTGGCGATAATCGAGACTTTCATAAACCTGAACGTTCGATTTATCCATATCGTCATAAATTTCACTTCCGGCGATAGCCTTAAGCTTAACGGCCTTTTCCTTGAGCTGCATTGTACCATCAGGACTCAAAGTGGGGTCTTTTACCAGGCCATCGGCAGATTCTATTTGCTTTGCATCACCTCCTGCGAGGCTAATTTGATAAAATGTAGATTTATTCTTATTCGCCTCAATATCAGGTACACTAACTCGGTAAATCAAACTTCCACCGTCTTTAGAAATGCCAAGGGCACTCACTCTCCCAACACTCAGAAGCTGCTCTGGTGTAAGCGGTTTCTGCGCAATTGCAGTAAAAGGTAGAATAAATAGAAGAATCAGAGAATATCGAAAAGCTTTCATAGCATAAAAAATTGAGCGGTGAAGATAAAAGATTCAACCTAATAATTAAGAAAGAACGCCTTGCTAAGTCATAGTGAGCCCGTCGAACTATGATTTGTGGGAGAGGGCACCTT
>JBBEBC010000171.1:0-2973 GCA_040882555.1 Bacteroidia bacterium | reverse complement strand
CTTGGTTAGTCATAGTGAGCCTGTCGAACTATGATTTGTTGGAGAGGGCACCTTGATCAGTCATAGTGAGCCTGTCGAACTATGATTTGTTGGAGAGGGCGCCTTGGTTAGTCATAGTGAGCCTGTCGAACTATGACTGACCAACCGCGCTTTACGCGGTGCACGGCACCCTGCTGCCTGCCTGCCTACCTGCTGCAGGCAGGCAATCGCTGGCGCAAAAGTGTGTCAACTCTTAAATTTAATATCAAAGACTAATCACGATGATTAATCCAATAATTCTTAGTCCTTTAGGAAGTTTTGAACTTTGTTGTTGAAAAGCGGCTTTTGAACTCAGCTCTTTCATCACAGCACTTAAATTTACCGTCTTCCCATGCATGTAAGTTTCTTGAAATGAGAAGATGGCGGGACTGAGCTATAACAAATCTTATCGCTTCATATATCTATCTCTGGCATTAAAACCAAAGGAAACGCCCATCCTCAAACCCTTGTTATTCGGAATCACAAAAGCATTCACTGGAACATTTAATCTTCCCGATTTAAACGTCTTGCCAAAGGCAAAAACAAATCCGGCTTGAATACTAACATCGCCACGGCTATCTAATCGAGTTATAACATCAGCGTTCTCGGGAACTGGAATCGAATCTTGGATGATTGTCCAAGTCTGCGTGTCGGCAGTGTAATACCCGCGACTTTTGGTGACCACCGAAAAAGTTGGACCAAATGCGAATTCCCATCCACTTTTATTATTTCTCAAACCATTCATAATGGTAATACTTGGAATAAATAAGCCTTGATCTAAGCCTGTTACCATTGGAATAAATTCAAATAGCGCCTGAAAATTTCCTTCATTTAAGTATTGTTTTTCAAACTGGTAACCAAACTGAAACATGAGTGGTTGAGCTTCAAAACCGCCTCGGCCGGCACCAGATTTCAAAATAGATGCAGTTTCACCAGTAAACATGGTTGCTCCCATGCGCGGTCCATCAGTCCTAAGTCTTAGTTGATATGGATTATTTACAGCATTATCGAAATCGTTTTTTAACGTGAGGGTTTTCTTTAACTCTTCATCAACGGGTGTTCCATACATTTCTGCCAAGGTTATCTCAATCATTTTACGAATCTCAGTTTCTATATTCAAAAACTCATTCGTTTGAGCTTTGTCAATAGTTCCACTGGCAACATCTAGCATTCTAAATGTTACAGTAATATTGTCACCAATACGGAGAATGGTGCCCGTTAGCATTTTATCTACCTTCAATTGTTTTCCAATTTCAGTGAGGCAAATTTTCGAGAAACATTTTTTAATTTCAATCGAGTCGCGCATGGCCAAGTAGCGCATATCGTATTGATCTAATAATTCAAACTTGTTAATTTTATTCATTTCAAGAATAACCATTTCGGGTAATGCCCTATGCTTGTTATCTATAAAAACTTCGTTGGCGTCTATGTCGCCAATTGCCATCGTTATTCGCGACGATTGTGAGAAAGCATTCACGTGTATTAGCATGATCACAGCGATGAAATAAAAATTGATGCGTTTCATAATTTTTAGTTTTAGTACTCCGCAAAGGTGAATCTTTGGTCTAGTGATATTGAATTGAATTTCGCGCCTGAAAATAATTGACTATTAATATTTGCCTCTGATATCGGGTTTAGTTAAATATGTAGTTGCTTGTTTGCGAAATATAAGTTTGGCTATCTTCGCATATGCGTAAAATGCAAGTTATTTCTTTATTAAATATTGAATAATGCAAAAGGAAGCCGTGTTATTTCATCAAACTAAGTTTGTCCAACTTCTCAAATTCATAGTTCCAGCTCAAGTGAATCTTGCTAAGGACTTAATGGATTTATTAGAGATAAGTCAAGATGCAGCCTATCGTCGCCTGCGCTGTGAAACATCAATTTCATTGGATGAAACAGTGAAGATTTGCCTTCATTATAGTATTCCGCTCGAAGCATTGAATAATGAAGTTCCTGATGTGGTTACGTTTCAATTTAACACATTAAATAACCAACCAGAAACATTTCAGGCCTATTTGACGAACTTGGGTCAGCATCTAAACTCTTTTAAAAAACACGAATTTGTACATATTCAATATGCTGCTGAAGATGTTCCTGTTTTCTATCATTTTGGCTTTAATGAGCTCGCCGAATTCAAAATGATGTATTGGATGAAATCTATTCTCAATGTTCCGGAATTGGAAACGGTGCGTTTCCCCTTTAAGACAAGCAGCCTCATTGGAGATATAGATTTTTCTTCGATGTATCAATCCTATTCAGAAATCCCCGGAACTGAAATCTGGACTAGCGAAACCATTGAAAGCAGTTTGCAACAAATTCGATTTTATTGGGATGCAGGCTTCTTCGAAAAAGCCTCTTCTGCTCGCATGATTCTTGATCAGTTAGAACTCATGATTCGTCGCATCAGCAAGCAGGCAGAAATAGGGCAGAAGATAGATTCTCAAGGAGCATCAACCGGAGCTCCTTTTCAGCTTTACCTCTGCGACTTGATGATTGGAAATAATTCAATCTACATCACGGCTGGCAATTCAATTACTTCATTTATCGGTTATAACACCTTCAATTCTATCGTTACTCGAAATGAGGCATTTAATAAGCAACATTTCGTCTGGATGGAGAATCTCAAACGTAAATCCATCCAAATTAGCGGCATGGCTGAGAAAATCCGGAACCAGTTTTTTAAAGCGCAAATCCAAAAAATTGACGCACTTCGTGCAGAAATCGTTGATTAACTCAGGTAAAGTTTGTTAGTTAATTAATCTTACAGTGGAGAGGTCATAAAGTCCAACTACTTTCCATTCAAATTCAGCAAATCGCTCCTGAGCCTGTCGAAGGAGGGGGGCAGTAGTTAATAAAGTCCAAAAATCAACTGCCTTTCATTCATACTCAGTAAATCTCTCCTGAGCCTGTCGAAGGAGGGGGTGATTTGGAGAGATTGGGTTTTGCAGGGCA
>JBBEBC010000170.1:0-9508 GCA_040882555.1 Bacteroidia bacterium | reverse complement strand
ATTGAAAGTCATACCTCTATCTTCTTCATTCCACTCAATACCGCGGAAATTGATCAAGTCAACAACACCACGGAAAGTTTCTTCAGCACCGATTGGAATCTGAAGTGGAATAGCATTTCCTCCTAATACTTCGCGTACTTGCTTAACAACGGAAAGGAAGTCAGCACCTTGACGGTCCATCTTGTTCACAAATCCGAGACGAGTTACGTTGTAATTATCAGCCAAACGCCAATTAGTTTCTGACTGAGGCTCAACACCATCAACTGCAGAAAAAAGGAAAACAAGACCATCTAAAACTCTTAGGGAACGATTAACCTCTACTGTGAAGTCAACGTGTCCAGGAGTATCGATGATATTAATTTTGTATTTATTATCGCGGTAATTCCAAAAGCAAGTTGTTGCTGCTGAAGTAATTGTTATTCCGCGCTCCTGCTCCTGAACCATCCAGTCCATAGTAGCAGCTCCGTCATGAACCTCACCGATTTTGTGATTTACACCGGTGTAATAAAGGATACGCTCAGTTGTAGTGGTTTTACCGGCATCAATGTGAGCGGCAATTCCAATGTTTCGCGTGTATTTAAGGTCTTGAGACATTATTTCTTATTATGATCTGATTTATAATTAGAAGCGGAAATGTGAGAAAGCTTTGTTTGCCTCAGCCATACGGTGAGTATCATCTTTCTTTTTGTGAGCAGCTCCTTCACCTTTTGAAGCAGCAATTACTTCAGAAGCTAAACGCTGAGCCATTGATTTCTCATTACGCTTTCTTGAGTAGCTAATAAGCCACTTAATACCTAATGCCGTGCGACGGTCGGGACGTATTTCTTGAGGAATCTGAAAAGTAGCACCACCAACACGGCGGCTTTTTACTTCTACACTAGGACTTACGTTTTCTAAAGCGCGTTTCCACACTTCGTGACCGCTTTCTTCGGTTCTCTTTTCAACAATGTCCATTGCATCGTAGAAAATAGCGAAGGCTACGCTCTTTTTACCATCCATCATCAAGTTGTTCACGAAACGGGTTACCAGCGCGTCATTGAAACGTGGATCCGGGGTGCGTGCGATTCTTTTGGGGGTCGTCTTTCTCATCGGTCAGAGGACAAACTTTTTATTAATTAAACTGATTATTTCTTTTTCTTGGTTGCTGCTGCCGGTTGTCCTGGCTTAGGCTTTTTTGTTCCATACTTAGAACGACGCTGATTTCTTCCTTCAACACCAGAAGTATCAAGCGCTCCACGAACGATGTGATATCTCACACCAGGTAAATCTTTCACCCTTCCGCCGCGAATAAGTACAATACTGTGCTCCTGAAGGTTATGACCTTCTCCTGGAATGTAAGCATTTACTTCTTTAGAGTTTGTTAAGCGAACACGAGCTACTTTACGCATCGCTGAATTTGGCTTCTTTGGTGTTGTTGTGTAAACACGTGTGCAAACACCACGGCGCTGAGGACATGAGTCCAGTGCCGGAGACTTTGATTTCCCTGCGTTTACGTTGCGTCCTTTGCGAACAAGCTGCTGAATTGTAGGCATGCTTTATTGGTTGATTGTATGGATGTTAAATTCTTGAATTCTCGTTTTTGCCCATTTTTTGGGAGCGCAAAGATAGTAAGTTGTTTTGATTAACAAACAGTTGCGAATAAAAAAATTTCAAGGAAATTGAATTATTTTATGTGAATTATCATTCTCTCTTTTCATCACGCTCTAGCATTCTTTATAAAATGTATAGATTTTAATACTTATTCATTCAATAAGAATGAATTTTATGTGGATATCTTCATGCTCTATTCACTAATGCATTCCTTACTTTTACGCCCATGAATGCGCAATATCTTGATGAATTAAATCCTGTGCAGAGGGAAGCTGTTATTAATACGGAAGGACCCGTTATGATTATTGCAGGAGCCGGATCGGGGAAAACCAGAGTGTTAACATATAGAATAGCACATCTGCTTAATCATGGAGTCAGTGCCTTCAATATTCTCTCTCTCACCTTTACTAATAAGGCCGCCAGAGAAATGAAGGAAAGAATCTACAAAATAGTTGGCTCTACCGAAAGTGCCAACCTTTGGATGGGAACATTTCACTCAGTGTTTGCAAGAATCCTTCGCTTTGAAGCTGAAAAACTTGGATATCCTTCAAACTTCACCATTTACGATACCGACGATTCCAAAAGCCTTATCAAAACTATTCTTGGTGAAATGAATCTTGATGATAAGATTTACAAACCAAGTTTGGTATTAAATAGGATATCCAACGCCAAAAACAACCTGATTTCATCACAGGAATACCTGAATAATAAAGACATCACAGAAGAAGATAGATTAAGTGGCAAGCCTAAATTAGGTCTTGTTTATGAAGCTTACACCATGCGTTGCTTCAAATCTTCTGCAATGGATTTTGATGACCTGCTTTTTAAAACGAATGTATTATTCCGAACTTATCCTGAAATCCTTCTCAAGTATCAAGATAAATTTAAATACATAATGGTTGATGAGTACCAAGACACAAACTTTAGCCAATACCTTATTGTAAAAAAACTTGCTGCACGTCACCTTAATATATGTGTAGTCGGAGACGATGCCCAGAGTATCTATGCTTTCCGTGGAGCGAATATTCAGAATATCCTAAATTTCGAAAGAGATTACCCCGAATTAAGAATGTTCAAACTTGAGCAAAACTATCGTTCTACAAAAACTATAGTAGAAGCCGCTAATGGGGTGATTAAGCAAAATAAATCTCAGCTCAAGAAAGTTGTTTGGACCGATAATCAAGGAGGCGACAAGATTAAAGTTTACGCAGCTTCAACAGATAATGAAGAAGGTCAGTTGGTTGTAAACCGAATCTTTGATCTCCGTATGGAAAACCAAATTGCTCATCAAGACTTTGCAATCCTTTATAGAACAAATGCACAATCTCGAGCAATGGAAGAAGCCTTAAGAAAAAGAGGTGTGCCCTATCGAATTTATGGTGGTTTATCTTTTTACAAAAGGAAGGAAATTAAAGACCTACTTGCCTATTTCAGACTCACCATCAATCCAAACGATGAAGAGGCACTTAAAAGAATTATCAACTATCCAGCAAGAGGAATTGGTAAAGTTACTTTAGAAAAGATTGTCGTTTCTGCAGCTGAGAAAGGCGTCTCTATTTGGGATTTCATAGCCGGTATGGCTGAAAACCCTTCCATATCAGGAACTGTCTCGAAAAAGATTATTGACTTTGTGAATATGATTAAGAGCTTCCGCCATGGGCTTCAATCTACTGATGCATACAACTTAGGACTTACCATAGCAAAGTCCTCGGGGCTATTAAAAGAACTTTCAATTGACAAGACCCCAGAGGGAATTTCCAAACATGAGAACGTTCAAGAATTGCTTAATGGAATTCAAGAATTTGTAAATACACTGCCTGAAAGCGAGGATGAAGTTGCCGATAGAACTCTTGATATCTATATCCGCGATATTGCCCTGCTCACTGATGCAGATGAAGATGATAAATCTGATCCTGATAAAGTATCACTCATGACCATTCATGCTGCTAAAGGATTGGAATTTAAGTCAGTTTTTGTTGTTGGGTTAGAAGAAAATCTCTTTCCTTCTCAACTTTCATTGAATTCTGTTGAGGAACTTGAAGAAGAGCGCCGACTATTTTATGTGGCTATAACTCGTGCTGAAACCTTTTTAACTTTAAGTCATGCTGAAACTAGATATCGCTGGGGACAAATTACACATGGAGAACCTAGCAGATTTCTTCTTGAAATTGATCCAGCTCTAATAGATAGTATTGAAGTTCCTCGATCTTCTGGGTTTATTGATTTTGCGAATGACAGAATGGGATATGGAGGTTTTGAGAAAAAAGCACCTCCACCAGCTTTCAAACCAAGAAATTTTGGAGAATCTAACACCGCTCAGGCCAAGCCCAAACCTCAATTTAAGCCAGTTGACACAGTTATTCAGAAACAAGTAAACACATTTGTTGCCGATAATTTAAGCGGTCTTCAATCGGGGATGCAAGTTGTTCATGAACGATTTGGGAAAGGCAAAGTACTGAATGTGGAAGGAAGAAGCGGTGAAAGAAAAGCAACTGTATTTTTCCAAGAGGTGGGACAAAAACAATTATTACTTAAGTTTGCAAAGTTAAAGATTGTAGAATGAGCATTTAAAGAGCTCATTTGATGCTTAAATTTTAGCAAGCAGATAATCTTTCCTTTTAAATCATTTCATGGAATACAATTCTCAGCGTCCTCACCTGATTATATCAGAATATGGCAGACACATCCAGCGTATGGTGGATGATGCCATAGAAATTTCTGACAGGGAGGAAAGAAACAAAAGAGCTCGTTACATCATTTCGGTGATGGGTCAACTTAACCCACATTTGCGAGATGTGAATGATTTCAAACACAAGCTTTGGGATCATATATTTATCATGTCAGACTTCCGTCTGGATGTTGATTCTCCTTATCCAATACCTTCCCGCGAAAGTTTTCGCACAAAACCTGAGATGCTTAAATATCCAAGCAACCACATTAAATTCAGGCATTATGGAAAAATTATCGAAAGGGTAATTGAAAAGGCAAAATCCCTTGAAAAGGGAGAGAAAAAAAATGCATTGGTAAGCACAATTGCCTATAACCTCAAGAAAGCCTATTTGACTTGGAATCGAGATTCTGTTCAAGACGATTTAATCATTAATGATCTTAAGAAATTGTCTGATGGAGAACTAATTATTGAGGACGGAACTAAGCTGGCTTTCGTGCCAGAGGCGGTTTCTCAGAATTATTCACAACAACCGGGTAAGAAGTTTAATCGAGGCAGAGGAAAATCAAAGAACTACAAGCGTAAATTCGGCGGCAGTAACAACTAGTTATTGTCGTTTTATGAATAGATTCGAAATACGAGGTGGGAAACGCCTCTCCGGTGAAATTATCCCTCAGGGAGCCAAAAATGAAGCACTGCAAATACTATGTGCCGTGCTGCTCACTCCAGAGGAGTGTATTATCCACAATGTTCCCGATATCGTTGATGTTAACAAACTGATTGATCTTCTCGCCACTCTTGGTGTAAAAGTCAACAAACTTGGAAACGGCTCTTGGTCATTCAAAGCAGACGCCGTGGATGTTGACTTTCTAGTATCAGAAGAATTTAAGCAGAAAGGCTCTGCGCTGCGCGGATCTGTTATGATAGTTGGTCCCTTACTTACGCGTTTCGGAAGAGGTTATATTCCTAAACCAGGAGGAGATAAAATTGGCCGAAGAAGGATGGACACCCATTTTATCGGCTTTCAGAAATTAGGAGCAAGCTTCGATTTTGATAGTGTTGACAGCTTCTATAAAGTTGAAGCCAAAGAACTCAAAGGCGCCTACATGCTTCTTGATGAAGCTTCAGTAACTGGAACAGCTAATATTCTGATGGCTGCAACAATGGCGAAAGGCAAAACCACCATCTTCAATGCCGCTTGTGAGCCATACATCCAACAACTTTGTAAAATGCTTAATAGCATGGGCGCCAAAATTACTGGCGTAGGATCAAATCTACTTAGCATTGAAGGAGTTGATTCGCTTGGAGGCTGCACTCACCGAATGCTTCCCGATATGATAGAAATAGGCTCTTTCATAGGATTGGCAGCAATGACTCAAAGTAATATCCGAATAAAAGATACAGGATATGACCATCTAGGAGTTATTCCTGAAGTTTTCAGAAAACTTGGAATTGAAGTTTTAAGAGATGGTGATGACATCGTAATTCCTCAACAGGATAATTACACGATTGATAAATACATTGATGGATCTATTCTTACAGTTTCTGATTCTCCTTGGCCAGGATTTACCCCTGACTTATTGAGTATTGTGCTTGTAGTTGCAACTCAGGCAAATGGCTCTGTGCTTGTTCACCAGAAAATGTTTGAAAGCCGCTTGTTCTTTGTAGATAAGTTGATTGATATGGGCGCTCAGATTATTCTTTGCGATCCTCATAGAGCTACTATAATAGGCTTAAATAGGAAAAATAAATTGAGAGGCATCAGAATGACTTCGCCAGATATTAGAGCAGGAGTTTCTTTGCTTATTGCTGCATTATCGGCCGAAGGCACAAGCATTATTGACAACATTGAGCAAATTGATAGAGGGTATCAGAATATAGATGCTAGACTTCAAGCACTGGGAGCTGACATTAAAAGAGTATAATTAATTTGTCAGTCAAGCGTTATGTAAAATATTTCGATCTAATTGATTCATACAAAGTGTTTATTTGATAAAACCGCCAAAGAATAACCTGCCAAATAATTAGGGCAAGAAAATTGATTGTAAGGAATTAAGATGTCTCACAACTTGTTTGTTGACATTTTAAATTTTCACCACATTTGCAAATTAGATTTTACCTATGAAAAAGATAAATATCATGCTGTTTATTGCAGCAACAGTAATAATAGCAGGAGTTGCTTCTTTAAATGGCAACAGCAATAAAGTTGATAAAAATGATCCTCCGGTAGGAGTGAACATTGGCAACATGGCTCCTGACTTAGCTTTTAACAATCCTGACGGAAAAGAAATTCGTCTTTCATCGCTTCGCGGGAAAGTGGTCTTAATTGATTTCTGGGCCTCTTGGTGCCGCCCTTGCAGAATGGAAAACCCAAGTGTAGTGAATGCTTACAATAAGTATTCGAAAATGAAATTTAAAAGTGCCAAAGGCTTTACCATTTACAATGTTTCCCTTGATATGAAAAAGGATGCTTGGGTGAGCGCAATCGAAAAAGACGGACTTGTTTGGGAATCACATGTTAGCGACTTAGGAGGCTGGGGTTCAAAAGCAGCAGCTATCTACGGAGTTCAAAGTATTCCTGCAAATTACCTTATTGACGCTGAAGGAATTATCATTGCTAAAAACCTACGAGGTACTGCCCTTGACGCAGAACTTGATAAATTGGTAAAGAAGTAATTCAAAACATAACATTTTATGGCCCCGGTGAACATCGGGGCTTTTTTTTGCTTTTCTGTCAAATTGACCGAATCTGCCCGATGGCATTATCATTGAAAACGACTGCTTCTAAACGTTGGCATGCTAGATGGCATCAGAAATTTATTTAATAAAATGAGCACACAAGAGGATAACGGGAAAACAACTGGAAATGAATCTCCTTCTTCAGAAGAATATATGATACCTGAAACTGAGGCGGTTTCAGAACAGCCAGAAAGCCCAGCCCAGATAGAAAAAGAACTTTCAGAAGAAGATAGTTGGAAGAAAAAATTCGAGGAAATAAATGACAAGTATCTGAGATTGTATTCAGAGTTTGACAATTTTAGAAAACGCACAGCAAAAGAGAGAATTGAACTTTCAAAAACGGCGGGTGCTGACATTTTTACTGCTATTCTGCCTGTTGTGGACGATTTTGAAAGAGCTCACAAAGCCATGGAAAATACTGAGGATGTTGAAACAGTGAAGGAAGGAATGAATTTAATTTATCAGAAACTCTGGAACTTGCTACAGCAAAAAGGTCTTGAGAAGGTTGAGGCTAAAGGAAAAGAATTTGATGCCGATATATTTGAGGCAATCACTTCAATTCCTGCGGAAGATCAACAGATGAAAGGCAAAGTAGTAGATGTATTAGAAGGTGGATATGCGCTTCACGGAAAAGTTATTCGTTTTGCGAAAGTAGTTGTTGGAAGCTGATATAGGACAATATGACAAAAAGGGATTATTATGAGATTCTTGGGGTTAGTAAAAATGCTGATGCCACAGAAATAAAGAAGGCTTATCGTAAAATGGCAGTAAAATATCACCCCGACAAAAACCCAGGTGATAATGAAGCCGAAGATAAATTCAAAGAAGCTGCTGAGGCGTATGATGTCTTAAGCGATAATGATAAAAAAGCGCGCTACGATCGTTTCGGACATCAAGGTATGGGCGGAAATCAAGGTGGCGGTTATTACGGCGGAGGGATGAGTATGGATGATATCTTCAGTCAATTTGGAGATATTTTCGGTCAGACAGGCTTTGGTGGTTTTGGTGGACAAAGCCAAGGAAGAAGAGTTCAGAAAGGCAGCAACTTGCGTATTAAGGTAAAACTTAACCTAGAAGAAATAGCCAAAGGCGTTGAGAAAAAAATCAAGGTGAATAAATTCCTTGGGTGTAAGACCTGCTCAGGCACAGGTGCTGAAAAGGGCTCATCATTTACAACTTGCTCAACTTGTCGAGGAGCTGGAAGAGTTACTAGAATTACAAACACCATCTTGGGGCAAATGCAAACGGCATCAACATGCCCTGCTTGTGAAGGAGAAGGAAAAATTATTGCCAGTAAATGTAAGGCTTGCCAAGGTGATGGCATCATGAGAGATGAAGAGGTAATCTCCATTAACATCCCATCTGGTGTTGCTGAGGGAATGCAACTTAATGTTGCTGGCAAAGGAAATGCTGCGCCAAGAGGAGGAATTCCAGGAGATTTGATTATTAGTATCGAAGAACTGGAGCATCCTGAATTGAAACGTGATGGCAATAACCTTTACTATAACTGTTACATTAGTTTTATAGATGCAACCCTGGGAACCTCAATTGAGATACCCACGCTAGATGGAAAAGCAAAGTTTAAGGTCGATGCAGGTACCCAAAGTGGTAAAGTTTACCGCTTACGCGGGAAGGGATTGCCAGAAGTGAATTCATATAACCGTGGCGATCTTCTTGTTGATGTGAATATTTGGACACCCCAAACTCTGAGTGCGGAAGAAAAAGAAAGTCTCGAAAACATGAGAGAATCTGAAAACTTTGCACCCCAACCAGGAAAAAAAGAAAAATCATTCTTTGAAAGAATGAAGGAGTATTTTCACTGATTTTAAATTGAAAGATTAAATTTGACAGCCGCCTTAAACGGCTGTTTTTAATTATGGATAAACCAATCTTCGAATCAATTAAGGTTTCTAAGTCCTACGGGAAATATCAAGCTTTATCAGACATCGATATTTCAGTGCAGCGAGGTTCTGTATTTGGACTACTTGGACCAAACGGTGCAGGCAAAACCTCCTTGATCAGAATAATTAATCAAATAACCGCTCCTGATTCAGGCGAGTTGCTTTTCAACGGCAAACCGTTAAATCCAGACCATATTAAGAACATAGGCTACTTACCAGAAGAAAGAGGACTATACAAAAAGATGGAAGTGGGTGAACAGTGCATGTACCTTGCCCAGCTAAAAGGCATTGATAAGAAAGAGGCTAAGAGAAGATTGAGAATGTGGTTCGAAAAGTTCAACATGACCGATTGGTGGAATAAAAAAGTGGAGGAACTTTCAAAAGGCATGGCTCAAAAGGTTCAATTTGTTGTTACTGTGCTCCATGAACCAGAGTTTCTCATTTTTGATGAGCCATTCTCAGGGTTTGACCCAGTAAATGCAGCAGTTATCAGAGACGAAATATTGCAACTGAGTAAAAATGCGGCGACAATTATTTTCTCAACCCATAGAATGGAATCGGAAGAAGAACTTTGTGATTCAATTACATTGATCAATAAGAGCCATAAAAT
>JBBEBC010000169.1:0-9513 GCA_040882555.1 Bacteroidia bacterium | reverse complement strand
ACATATTGGCAGCGGTCATGCCTGGATGTGTTTCCCATATCAATTTTAGAAATGAGGGTAAATGTTTGAGTGATGACCAGCCTGGCGAATTTTCACCTTTGTCCATCCAAGGTACCTTCCTGCTGTTGAGTAGTCTTTTTAGCATTTGGGCCTTAAAGTCAATTGTTATGCCTGTTAGTTTTCAAGCCGATTTGTCAGATTTGAATTGCTCTGTAAGAAATTCTAAGTCTTTTTTACAAACATTTAATCCATTTTTTTGTTACTTTTCGCATATAGATACTTAAGTATGAATAGATTAATTACGTGTTGTTTAGGATTTGGATTTACTTTTTTAAGCGCTAACTTATTTGCTCAATGTGCTGGTACAGAGGCTGCTGTTAGCATTGATGTTGTCACAGATCAATATGGTTACGAAGGTTATTGGGAGATTACTGCCGGTAACGGAGCTTGCGGAGCCAATACAATCGCCTCTGGGGGTAATGAAAATGTAGGTTGCATTGTTTTTCCTGAAGGACAAACGCCTGGAGGATATGGTAATAATAGTACTTACAATGAAGGACCTTGGTGTTTGGAACTTGGAACACAATTTACTCTTCACTATCGCGACGATTATGGTGACGGAGGATTTACTTTTAGAATAAGAATTAATGGGATAATTCTTCAAGAAATTGCTGGTACGGGTGCAGGTGATGATTTCACCTTTACGGTGGAAACGCCTCCGGCTTACAATGTTACTTTGGCGAATTTTGTTAATTCTACTCGTGTTATGGGTTATTATCACAACACAGGTGACGTTTTCTTGTCAGCACAATTAACAAACCTAGGTTCTGAAGAAATTAACTCAATGGAGCTTAATTATAGAATCGATGGAGGTTCAACAATTACACAAACTGTTGAAGGTCTCTCCATAGCTAATTTTGAAACATTAAAATATACTTTTCCTAATCCTTGGAATGCCAATGAAAATGGTGTTCATTCTGTTGAAATGTGGGTTTCATTGATTAATGGTGAAGCAGATCAGGTTCCTGCAAACGATGTATTAACTCAGCAAATCGAGGTTGGTCCTGCAAAGCAAGATATTATTGCAAATTACCAATCAGGCAATTCTACTTTCGAGGTAGTTGCAAATTCATCCGATGAAATCGATCATCCCACGGACTTAGATTTTCACCCAACGTTGAGTATGAATCAACTGTGGGTTGTAAATAAAGAAACTGCTAACTCGGGAGGAACAACGATAGTTATTGACAATGCAGGTTTAGGCAATCAGTCGTCTGAATTTTTTCAGGATGGAAATGCATGGCATTTTATGTCTTTACCAACGGGTATCGCTTTTAGTAATAATGGCAATTTTGCTACTTCACCAGTAGTATTCGATGCAAATCATCAGGGTACAGCAAATGCATTCACTGGTCCTTCGTTGTGGTCGGGTGATTTAACAATTTTTGCTCAGCCTTCCGGCGGAAATGGATCTCACTTAGACATGCTTCACGAAAGTCCTTACAGTCAGGGTGTTGCTTGGGAAGTTGATAATGCATTTTGGATTTTTGATGGTTATAGTAATGATATTGTTAGATATGATTTCGTGGATGATCATAATCCTGGAAATGGTTACCATGGCGATGCTAAAGTGAGAAGGTTTAGCGACGTAACTGTGCTCAAAGATCCTGCAGGGATTGTTCCTTCTCATATGGTTTTAGATGATGCTAAACAGTGGTTATACGCTGTAGATAACGGAAATAGACGTGTTATACGCATTGATATCAATACTGGTGTTGTTTCTTCCACGCCTCCCGCTTATGGGCCACATGAAGACATGGTTGAATATGTAACTATCACAGGCTACACATGGGAAACTGTAATTACTGCCGGCTTAGAAAGGCCTGCAGGAATAGAAATTATGGGATCGATGCTACTTGTAAGTGATTACGAAACAGGAAAGATTCATGTATATAATGTAGATGCTACACCAGCAACTGAATTGTTTACTATTCAAACTCCTGCTCAAGGTATTATGGGGTTAATTATTGCTCCAGATGGTAAAATTATGTATGCCGACCATGAAGCAAGCGAAATTGTAAGCGTTACACCAGGGCCACTTTCTGTAAACGATATGAATCTTAATGCCTTCATCTATCCCAATCCTTCAAGCGGAGGCTTTACTATTGGAAATCAAACTACAGAAGGTTTAATGGATATTAGAATCTTTGATATTTCTGGAAGAATAGTGTTTAATATAAATACTGTAAGCCCGGGATCACAGGTGAATCCGAACTTAAATCCAGGGACTTATCTAATTGAAGTAATGGAGTCTGGAACTAAGCGCAATACCGTTTTGAAATATATACAAACAAGGTAAATTTTGAAGGTTATTGCTTGGCCTATCGGCCGATAAGATTGAGAGAAATGAATTATTTGATTAAAATAAGTGTAGTACTTGGAGTTATTCTTTCTTCGTGTTCGGGCGGAGATTTGCCTGAAACAGCGAAGACAGTTGAATTCAAAGTTTGGGGTAATTGTGGGATGTGCAAAAAAACGATCGAAAGTTCTCTTGCTTCTCAGGACAATTTCTTTAAGTATGATTGGAATCAGAAAACTAAAATAATGAATCTTAGTTTTGACTCTACTAAAACCAATGTTGCTGAAGCTCAGAAATTAATAGCCTCAGTAGGCTATGATACCGAGGCTTTTAGAGGTGACGATGAAGCTTATTCAGGTCTACATAAATGCTGTAAATACAAAAGAAAAGAAAATTAATTTCAGTCTTATGTAATATTCCCTTTTGAATGAATACTAAGAAGTAAATTAGAATTCATGGAAAAGGCAGCTTGTGAACAAAAAGACATTACTCCTCAATTTTACAGAATCGCTTACGGAGCATTTGTAGCACTATCAATTTATTTCCTAATTAAAGGCGACCTATCCTCTTTTTGCATGCAGTTTGGGATAGCGCTCGTTTTCGATCCTTTTAATCAAGAAGTAACTTGGAAGGCTCGTCCACTATATCAAAGAGTTTGGATGATACTACATCTTGTTATTTTATTCGGGGCATTTACTGCACTCATTCTTTCCTAGTGAAGTAATGGTTTATTTATTCCACAAGGAAGTAAATTCAAACGTATCCCCATTAAAAAGCCCTTTATCGCTTAGTTTAAGTGATGGAATCACCAATAAAGCCATAAAACTTAAGGTCATAAATGGTGCATTAAGAGTGCTACCAAGCTTTTGTTTGACGAAAGCATCAAGGGTTATGTAATCTTGGGCAATTTTAAAACCATCTGAGGTACTCATTAAACCAGCTACTGGTAAAGCAAGTAGATGTGTTTCATTACCGTTTACTGCGCAAAGCCCTCCTTTTGCATTCATAATTAAATTCGCAGCCTCACACATATCCTCATCAGTGCATCCAACTAAAACAATATTGTGAGAATCGTGAGCAACCGATGATGCAATGGCGCCCTTTTTTAATCCAAAATTTTTAATAAAACCTTGAGCTATCGGAGCATCTTTGTATCTGTTAATGACCGCTATTTTTAATACATCATTTTGTAAATCACTATCGTAAAAACCATCAGAATTTCTTTCCAATTGATGATGAATTAGATTGGTAATTAGTTGTCCTTCAAGCGCTTCAATTACCTTCACACTTCCACCTTCAGCCCGAACTTTAAATTCTTCTTTTTTCACTAATCTGCTCTTGAATCTGTTTTCTTCAACTTCTGCAACAGATTTAATTCTCGTTTTACCATTAGCAGCCTGGCATTCACCCTTGATATAAGTAGACAGAATCTTAAAACTATCTGTATTATCAATTTCAATGAAATCGGCTGAATCGCCCTCGCGAAGCATTCCAACCGGAAGGTTGTAATGCTCTTTAATATTCCATGAAGAAGCCCTTAATACATCAAAAATATCATAGCCTAGATTCAATGCCCTTTTAACCAATAAGTTTATATGCCCTTCGAGCAAGCTGTCGGGGTGCTTATCGTCAGAGCAAAACATCACTTTTTCGGGATAGGATGCCAACAAAGGATGAAGAGCGTTAAAATTCTTTGCTGCACTTCCTTCCCTGATTTGAATTTTCATTCCTGCTTTGATCTTATCCAAGGCTTCATCAAGAGTAAAACACTCATGGTCGGTAGTAATTCCATTTTGAGCATACCGCCAAGCATCATCACCCTTTAAACCAGGAGCATGTCCGTCAATGGGTTTATTATATTTCTTAGCAACGTCTAGTTTAGCTATCATCTCGGGATCTTTATTTAAAACTCCCGGAAAATTCATCACTTCAGCTAAATACCAAATATCATCTCGTTTTAAAAGGTGTTCAATTCCAGCAAGGTTTATTTCGTCACCTGCGGTTTCAAATATGGTAGCAGGCACACAAGATGGAGCTCCAAAAAAGAAATAAAAAGGCACTTTCTTTGAGTTTCTCAACATGTATTCAACCCCAAAAATACCCATCACATTTCCAATTTCATGCGGATCGGAGATTGTACCAACAGTGCCGTGAATTACTGCCATTCTTGCAAATTCGCTTGGAATTAACAAACTACTTTCAATATGCACATGAGCATCAATAAATCCAGGTAAGAAGTAGCTGTTGCAATCCCTGCTGTCTGCATCCTGCATTTTGGTAATTCTTCCATCTTTAACAAAAAATGTTTTAGGTGTTAATCGACTGTTTTCTAAATCGAAACAAAATCCTGTATGTACTGAAGAATCCGCCATAATGGCAAAGCTAACAAAACCTGATTGTTGCATGCTCTTAACTGTTACTAGATTTTTTATTCTTGCGGTTTTTGTTCTAGCTTATTTCTAACTTTCAAGTAATACCACCTAAATATAAACCATGAAAACAAAGCTACAGTTCTCAATGGGAGTGCAATATGTGTTGTTAAGCTTCTTGCTTTCAGCAGCGCTTTCAACCACTTTAAAGTCTCAAAATCTATCAATAACTATCGTTGATAGTGTTCAAACAGCTTGCACTGACGACGCTTATGCTACAATTAGCGTTGCCGGAGGAGTTGAGCCTTATACAGCATATTGGATTTCTTATAATCAGTCTCCTCCAGGTGGACCAAGCGGCCCGGATACTGTTGCGATAGGCTTATCTGCCACTGGGTTAACAGCCGGGTATTACAATATTGTAGTTTATGATTCATCTGTTCCTCAGGCTATTCAGGGCTACTCAAGCATTTTTATTCAGCCAGCATTTCAAGTGAATTCATTTGCAACACCAGCTACGTGTTCAAACGCTGATGGCGTTTTAAGAATTACAATTGCGAATGCTGATGGTCCATTTGATATCGAATGGAGTAATGGGGAAATCAGAACAGGATTGATTAATCCATCAGATTCAATTACGAATGTAGCTTCAGGAAATTACAGTTTGAGAGTCACTAATAATGCCACCGGATGTTTCGTAAATGGTGGAGGTGCTGGCACAACCGGCCAAGGACTATTTGTTTGGGCTACTTCGCCCGTAACAGCAACTACTTCAGCAACGCCCTCAAATTGTTTTGATGGAACAGCTACGGTTACCCCTGCAAATGGCACAGAACCTTACACGTATTTATGGGATACAGAGCCAGCTCAAACAACTCAATCTGCAACTGGCTTAGCTCCTGGATTTGTTTATTGCACAATTACTGACGCTGCCGGGTGCAGCCGACAGCAATTTGTAAATGTTCCAGCCGGACCAAACTATATTCAAGTAACTAGCACAGTTACACCTTCTGAATGTGGGGCACCTGATGGCTCAATCAATGTAACAGTTACTGGTGGAGTGGCTCCATATTCATACAATTGGTCAAACGGAGAGTCTGTGGAGGATATTTCAGGACTAACTCCAGGTAGTTATCAATTACAAATTACTGATGGCCAGGGATGTGAAATTCAAGTATATAAATATGTCCAAACGAGCAGTCCAGTGAATGTTAACGTTACAGGTAATTATACTGGATGCGATCCGAACGGGGGTGCTGCTTCAGCAAATGTAACTGGAGGACAAGCTCCTTACACCTATCAATGGAGTAATGGGCAAACTGATGCTGATGCAACAGGCCTTACAACGGGTTATAGTTCTGTATTTATTCAGGACGTCAATGGATGTACTGGTCATGATTATGTGAATCTTCAATTAGACGCCTCTTGCTACGTTCATATTACTGGTAGAGTTTTCAATGACTTAAATGGCAATTGTATACAAGATGCGAATGAATCTGGTTTGCCGAATGTATTGGTAAATGCCTCGCTAGGATATCATTATGCAACCACTAATTCTTTAGGTAATTACCATATCACCGCTTTAGCGGGACAATATGATATAGTTGCTTTTTCACCCGAAAACTGGTCGCAAATATGTCCAGATTCGCCACAAATCATTTCTGTAAATGCTATGAATTCTGGTAGCACCTACGGTGGAAATAATTTCTACTTGCAACCGGATTCTATCTTCAATGATATTTCAGTTTATGTGGCTAGTGGTCCGGTGAGACCTGGCTTTCCTGTTCATTGGTATGCCACAGTGAGAAATTTGGGAACTACCACATTATCTCCTCAACTACAATTAGAGCATGATCCTTTGGCAACTTATTCGGGAGCCAACCCAGCAGTTACTTCGTATTCAGGAGCTACTTCCACAGCCTCATGGCAGATGTTTCCTTTGCAGCCATTAACTAGCAGAAACTATTATCTATACTCAACTTTAAGCACATCTGCCGTTTTAGGCGATTCAGTTAGAGCTCTTGCAACAGTGACTTTAGGGCCAGCCGCAAGTGATATTAATCCTGATAATAATATGGATTATTATGCAAGGCTTATCACTGGTTCTTATGACCCTAATGATAAAATTGTTGAGCCAAGAGGCTTAGGTGATGAGGGATACATTCTGTATGATGATACCACTTTCTACTACAGAATTAGATTTCAAAATACAGGTACAGATACAGCATTTACTGTAGTTGTGCGTGATACTCTAGACGCTTCGCTTGATGTTCCTAGTTTCAGATTAGATCAAACAAGTCACCCCATGGAATACGAAATAAGCGGTGAAGGGGAAATAGCTTTTACGTTTAATAATATCTTGTTGCCCGACAGTTTTATTAATGAGCCCGCAAGTCACGGACTGGTAAGCTATTATATCAATAGAAAACCAAATTTGTCATTTGGTACTCAAATACGCAATACCGCAGCAATTTATTTTGATTTCAACTTGCCTATTTATACAAATACCACCTTAAATACACTCTTTGACCCAACAGTTAGTATTGAAGAGAAGCCAACTATGAGTTTTGATTTGTTGCCAAATCCTGCTATTTCTGGATCTGTAGTGAGTTTAAATCTGCAAGATCAGTCAAACATAAGCTATGAGGTAAGAGATATTTCGGGTAGACTTATTCTACATAAAAATCTAGGTAAATTAAGCGGTGGAAATCATCAGTGGGGATTATCAGGACTCACTGCTGGAATCTATAACGTAACAATCATAAAAGGGAATTCTTTAATTAGTAAGCGTTTGATTATTAACTAATCAGCAAGTTTAAAAATAGAAGCCGGATCATTCTTTTTTGGATGAGTCCGGCTTTTTTCAACTTATTGCTTAGAAAAACGTTCTTACTAGGGTAGTTTCAATTGCGGAATTGTACTTTCGTGTCATCAAAGAAATGCTTCTAAAATCCCCAGCTTATCAATTAGATCAACCAGTAATACGGTGGATGCCTGAAGGTCCTTATCCGAAGGATAATCCATATATCTATGCTGGTGAAGCTTATATTGATGCACTTATAAAGGGGAGCGGGAAAAAGGGTAAATTTCATCAAGCTGAAATATTTGTTGGAGACACCTTAATTGCATGGGGCTGTTTTCAGGAATTGGTTCTCTATCGTGAAGATTTAAATGAATTAGGAAGATTATTCGGTTCCGATAGTAAATTGTCATTGAGATTAGAATCGCTTTTTAAACTTCTAGTTAATATTAGAAATGGGAAAAAAGGATTAAGGATTTTAATCGCTGGCAATGCTCAGGTAAGTGGACCATTTGGACTGTTTTTTAGGAATTCAGTAGATGAAAAAACGCAAGCTCTAATTTGGACTTCAGTTTTGGAGTCCTGTGAAAACCAATTCGGACCCTATTCCATAATCCTTGCAAAGGAGTTTCGGGAAAATCAAAAACTCACCATTGGAGAATTAAAGAAATTAGGCTTAAGGAAAATCAATTCTCTGCCTGTTATGACCATGCAGCTGAATCCAGAATGGAAGAGTTTTAAAGATTACATAGCTGCTATGTCGTCTAAGTATAGGATTAGGGCCAAAGCTGCAAGAAAGAAGGGTAAAGCGGTAAGGAGGGAAGATTGGCAAACAGACCAGATTAATGCAAGGCTTGAGGAGATTAATACACTCTATCGAAATGTTTTTAACAAAGCTAGGTTTCGGCTCTTTAGAATGGAAGCTGATTATTTTTCTGCATTGAAAGAGAATTTAGGAGAAAGTCTGCATTTCAATGCTTATTTGCAAGGCGACAAGCTCATTGGTTTTAGCACGAGTATATTTCATGAACATCAAGCTGATGCGCATCTAATAGGTATCGATTATGAGGCTAATAAGGAGTTTTCCTTATACCAGAATATGCTTTATGATTATGTTGAGAAAGGTATCTCATCAGGAATTACAAAAATTGATTTTGGCAGAACAGCAATGGAAATTAAAAGCACGGTTGGTGCAATTCCTGAAGATATGCATGTTATGGTTAAAATAAGAAATACAATCCTTGACGGACTTACCTGCATTTTGATGGAGAATTCTTCACCAAGAGATTGGGTTCAAAGACATCCTTTTAGAGATGAAAGTATTGCAGATATCGAATAAGTTTCTATTTTTATATTTCACATCTTTTTAATAGACGTAAATTAATCTTTTAGGTCATATGAATGATTGCTGTGAAATAGCTTATGGCATTGATAGCTAATAATTTTGACAATAGGAAGATTACTTTGCTAGTTGCAGATAGGATTTCTTTGTTCAGCAGTGGTTTGCAGCATATGCTATTAGCTGAAGGAGGCTTTGAGCGAATTGATGTTGCTGACAATAAAAGAGAATTACTTCAATATATATCGGCGTTTACTTATGACGTTTTATTGGTTGATACTAAGCTAGAAGATACTGATGGAGTAGAGATTCTAAGACAAATACGAGTTAGAAAGCCTGATCAAAAAGTTCTGTTTTTTGGTGTTTGGAAAAATGAGCTTTTTCTTCAACAGTGCTTAATGATAGGTATTCAAGGGTATATTTTTAAACAGATTAGTCTTAAAGAATTGCATAGAGCAATTCGTTCAGTAAGCTCTGGTAATGAATTTTTTACCAGAGAAATATCAACGAAGCTTATCAGAATGGCAGCTAGGCCGGGGCTCATCCAAAGCCTTGTGAATGACAAACTAAGCGACAGAGAACTAGAAGTACTTAAAAGGGTTGTTAAAGAATATTCTAACCAAGAAATAGCTGAAGATTTGAGTAT
>JBBEBC010000168.1:0-9616 GCA_040882555.1 Bacteroidia bacterium | reverse complement strand
AATTTTAAACTTTTTTTCGTTTATTTAATTTTGACACAGTTTAATGAGCATACTCTACTAGATTATTTCTACATTATAAAATCTCGGACTAAATCAAGAGAATATTTATCATTTTATCAATCAATACATCTTATTATTAGATTATTAATATTAATTAATTATTTTCAATGAATTATTTGCATCATATAACTTAATTTATCTTTCTTTGTCACAATAGTTCTTACATACTGTAGGGTGTTGAAACGGCAGACATGCCCTCTTGTCTCGGGGGTGAGGATAAAGGAATAAACAATATTTAATGGGTTGACCACTCAGGCTGCTTGCAGTCTCTGAATATTGGCTAACCTCCTCGTGAAGGTTCGAATCCTTCCTCTACAGCAATACCCTAATATCATATCCCTGTCGTTTGTGATGGTTCGGCAGGGATTTTTTGTTTTCTAGATTTAGGAAGAACGATTATAGAAATAAAGTGGAACGGCCTTAATTTGAATCGGGTTTTAAACTTGCCGACACGCCAACTAGGTCATTATATCAATGATTTCGCTCCAATAAGTTCAGTAAGGAGCAACAGCACAATTATTAAATATATTTGCCACATGAAGTATTTTTTCATTGTGGCTCTCTTTGTGAGCACTCAGGTCAATTCTCAAATAAATAAGGAGGATTCACTTTTCATTCGAACTATTTTCGATGCAGCTCTTACCAATAGCAAGTGTTATGAGGTTCTTGAACATCTCTGCACACAAATTGGTCCGCGACTAAGTGGCTCCGTAGGAGCAGCAAAGGCGGTAGATTTTATGGCTAAAACTTCTAAAGAGGAAGGCTTTGATAAAACTATCAAGCAGGAAGTTATGGTTCCTCATTGGGTAAGAGGTAATATTTGTAAAGTTGAAACGGCCGATAAGGTTAAGGAATTTAAGGCATGCGCTCTTGGCGGAAGTGTTGGCGGAGATGTAACAGCTGGAATAATCAGAGTGAATCAGGTTGATGACTTAGACAGCCTTGGGGAAGAGAATATTAAGGGTAAAATTGTCTTCTTCACTCGTCCAATGGAGCCACGCCATATTCATACTTTTCACGCCTACGGCGGATGTGTAGATCAGCGTTGGGCTGGTCCTTCGAAAGCTGCTAAATATGGTGCTAAAGCAACTTTGGTGAGAAGCATGTCATTGAAAGAAGATGAATTTCCTCACACTGGATCCATGTCGTATGATACATTGTATCCTAAAATTCCGGCATTTGCACTTTCAACTGCGTCAGCTACTAATTTGACAATGCTCTTAGACAAAACACCTGATTTACAGATTCATTTGGTTGGAAATAGCATGATGTTACCTGATACACTTTCGCATAATGTTGTTGCAGAAACTGTTGGTTCAGAGTTTCCGAATAATTACATTATTACTGGTGGTCATTTAGATGCTTGGGATAACGGCCAGGGAGCTCATGATGATGGAGCTGGTTGTGTTCAAAGTTTAGAGGCGTTAAGAATTCTGAAAAATCTAGGGTACAAGCCTAAAAATTCTCTGAGAGCAGTCTTGTTTATGAATGAGGAAAATGGCTTACGAGGTGGTAAGATGTACGCCGAGCTTGCTGAGAAAAACCAAGAAAAGCATATTGCAGCTATTGAATCAGACCGAGGAGGTTTTACTCCAAGAGGTTTTTATATCGATACTAAAAATGAAGCACTCATCAATTTCATTGCAAGCTATAGAGCACTTCTAGAACCTTATGGCTTGCATGATTTTAAAGAAGGTGGTGGCGGAGCTGATATTGGTCCTTTGAAAAAAAGTGGGACCTTATGCTTAGGATACATCCCTGATTCTCAAAGATACTTTGATTATCATCATGCCGGCAGTGACACGTTTGATGCTGTAAATAAAAGGGAACTTGAACTTGGAGCAGCTTCAATTGCTGCAATGATTTATCTAATTGATAAATATGGTTTACCTCAACAACAACCTTAAAGAGAATTATTTCTTTTCTGAATATTCATGAAGTTTCGCACCTTGTTTTTCAAGGATAGCTTTTCTTCGTTCTGAAAGTTCGTTCATCTTTGAACGATCAATATCACCAATCTGGAATTGCTCAACCATTTGCTCATGCACAGCGAGTTCACCCTGCTCATCGCTTACTGCTTCAAGATGACTAAATGGCTTGAAGATTTTATTAAGTTGGTCTAGTTGACGTTTTTGTTCAGTACTCAAAGACATGGTTGGCAAGTTTTCTTTCTGTTCTTCCTACAAATTTAACAGTCAATGAATACGCTTTATTGTTTTACTGGAACATTTATTAACAATAAAAACAAGCAATATTGTTTATACTGCACGCTGATTTAAAGTTAATATTGGATATGAATACTATCAAGATCGAATATGTTGAGAATTATGCCTTCCTGAGATTAAACAGAGGAAGAGCCAATGCCATAAATGCTGAAATGGCGAATGAGTTACTCGATGCACTCACAGTATTAAAGACAAATGAGAAAGTTAGAGGTGTAATTTTAAGTGGTCATGGGGAGTTTTTCTCTGCGGGATTAGATGTTGTGGAATTATATAATTACAACGAGCAGCAAATCAGTGATTTTTGGAAACTATTCTCTAAACTTGCGCGTAGGCTGGTTGCTTTTCCAAAACCCTTGATAGCAGCCATTACAGGTCATTCTCCTGCCGGAGGATGTGTGTTAGCACTTGGTTGCGATTATAGAGTGATGGCTACCGGGACCTATCGAATTGGACTCAATGAAATCCCTTTTGGAATTGTTGTTCCAGATACGATCTACAACCTTTACGGCTTCGTTATAGGCATGGGAAAGGCATATGAATACTTATTAGAAGGTAAATTACTTACTCCTGAAGAAGCACTTGCCTGCAATCTTGTCAATGAAATAACATCCCTCGAAGAGGTAGAAAATAAAGCCATTGAAAAACTAAAGGTCTACATGAAGCTAAATCAGAATGTTTGGACGCAAAGCAAGCTAAATTTCAGGACTGATCTTTTACAACGGTTAAATCCCGATTTTGAATCTACTTTCGAAGCCACGCTTAAGCAGTGGTGGGCTCCTGAAACCCGAGCTATAATTGAGCACATGATTGCCTCGCTCAAGAAAAGAGATTAGTTTTTGCTAAATTTATAGACTTTAAAAATCCCTGGAATTGCAATCATTGAATCTTGCTTGCGATTGGCTTTCAGCTTTGCAAGAATTCCGTTTTCTGGCACCGTAAAAGCTGCATCTGAATCAAGAAAGACTATTTCCCTCCCTGAATTCAACTCCGAACCCGGAATTTCTCTTACATAATTCACAGCAAAAATACCCTTCTTAGCCAAGGCCGTTTTAATATGGGTTTGCCCATAGAACATATCAGGGAATGCATGGTAAGCATAAGCTAAGTCAAAACTAGCTGGGCAAATAATCACCACTGCATCTCCATCAATCTGGCGATTAACAGTTGTAATCAGCTCCTTCATGTTTCTGTTGTTCCCTGGATTTATATCAAAAGTAAATATCATAGCAATGCACACAAGTGCAAGTGAAAGCCATTGAAATACAGACTTTTTAGAGAGGTTGCTCAATACTAAAGAAAGCAGTAAGAACAAGGGAATTGAACTGAAAATAAGGTACCTAGGAAGGAAAACAGGTTGAAATAAAATCGATTGCAGAAACAACCCTAGATACAGACATCCAAACCAAATAGAAAAGACTGCAAAATCTTTGCTTTTAAAGAGCTGATCAAAGCTCTGTTTTATGCTACTAGCTTTAATGCTCAATGCAAATAAAAACAGAATCAATCCCCCAATGATAGAAGCACTCACTCTGTCGTTGAGCATGATGTTAATATGTCCATACAATTGACTGAATTCAGCTTCTGGAACCCAGGTGCCGGTTGCATTCATGTGTTTCAACCTAAACAAAGCAGCCCACGCCAAGGGTAAAAAACCTGCAATAAAGAGGAGTCCTGGAAATATCAATTTCACAAAATTATCTCTTGGTTTGCCATATATAAACCAGGAAATAGCCATTGCGATAAAAATCCAAAGACTTAAATAATGAGTGTAAGTAAGTAGGAGGCAGATTCCGGCGAGGAAGAAATAATTTCGTGATTCTGAAGGTTTGTCAATAATTGCTAGGGTGCAAGCAATAGCCAAAACAGTTAAAAAACATAATAAAGTGTAGGTTCTAGCCTCATGGCTGTAATAAAGATGCTCTGTAGAAAAGGTAATTAGCAGCCCTGCACTAATTCCTCCAAAAAGGCTTATTCTACTTGCTGCCAATCTCACCAAAAAGAAAACTGTGAGCAATCCGAATATCATTGAAGGCCATCGTTGAAGATCAGCATCTGTTCCAAAGAGTTCTAACCAAAAATGTTGAATCAGGAAATGCAATGGAGGATTGTTTTCTTCCATAGCCAAGCCAGCAATTTCAGGAATAGACTTCCCTGCCCAGTAAAGTGTAAACGGCTCATCTAAAGCAATATCATTGCTGTTTAGAAAGATAACTCTAAGTGAAAATGCTAAAGTCAGAAATGCAAAGGCCAAAACACTCGACTTTCTCGCATTTAATTTGCCTGACAAAAACCCATTCACGTTATAAGTACTTTAGTGTTGAGGGTGTGAAAGTAAGCAGAATTCAATACTCTTTAAATTGTAGGCCTGAAGTTACCTCAACTCCAAGTTTCGATTTAACCGCCTTTAATGCATTGTTATAAGAATCGATGTAATCTGCACGATAATCTTCATGTATTTTTTCAAAATTATCGTGAGTCTTTTTCAAGCACCTTACTATGATTCTTGAAAGAGCTGCATGACGATATTCATATCTATACGTAGCTAGGTATTTGCTCACCACAGCAAGCAGAAGCTCACTTTCTCCTGCTCTATCAGATGTAAATCTTAAGTATTTAGCTATTACCCGCATGGATTTTCGCAAACGTTTGGATAAAGCATAAGAATTCAAAAATTCCTGTTCAAAAGGATCGAGCACTTCTGGCATCAACACTTCTACATATGCAGAAGAATCATGAGCATAATACAAAAGATAATGAATCAACTCTTTGTTCTCAATTTTGAGCCTTGCCAACCTAAGTACTACTTGCACAAGCTCGGGCTGCGGCAATCCGCCTAAATCTTTCTTTAAATCATTCAGTTTTAGACTCATCTTCGCCCTGATTCTTGGTTGGCTTCCTTTTTCTTCCACTTTTTCTCAATGCTTCGCTCAGTATCCACTCAATTTGCCCATTGGTGCTTCTGAATTCATCAGCAGCCCACTTTTCTACATCTTTCAATATAGACTCATCCAATCTCACTGCGAAAGCTTTTTTCTTACTCATAAGCTATTCCTACAAATTCAATTTTCTTTCTCTTGCGTAATTCTTAATTACTTTCTCCAATTCTTCAGGTCTTTGAGTTTCAATTAAAACCTTTCGTCCCGAGAGCAATTCTAATTGCAATCCCATGTTTCCCGATACATTGAAAGCTCTATTACTTTTTCTTCCTTTAATTCCCCAACCACCATACTCTGACATCGCATTATATTTTCTAACATAAACTTTAGCGACTTCCTCCCATTGAATAAAACGATCATTAAAATGAAAAGGAAACCATTTATAGTAAATTCCTGCCTTATTAACTTTTAGACTCAAATAAGAACTCAGCAAAAAAAATAGCAATAAGCCCTCAACAATAACCAAAATGGTAACAGCGCTAAATGACTCTTCTGTGGTTGAAGTGCCAAGAATGATTATCCCAACAATAAGCAAACTGATTAAGACCGAAGTAAGAACCAATGCCATAATCCACGTCTTACGAACATATATTGTTTCAGAATACTCAATCATAGCCATTGTTTATTGATTTAAAGTGCCTGTATTTATGACTGGAGAAGCAGATCTATCGGAGCAAAGCACTACCATCAGATTACTCACCATAGCAGCCTTCTTATCATCATCAAGATCAATGATAGACTTAGCCGAAAGCTCTCTCAAAGCCATATCAACCATCCCAACAGCTCCTTCAACAATCTTTATTCTTGCAGCCACGATGGCTGTAGCCTGCTGTCTTTGAAGCATAGCTCCTGCTATCTCAGATGAATAAGCAAGATTACTAATACGTGCTTCAATAACATTGATTCCTGCGATAAGCAGACGCTCACGTAACTCCTGCTCCAACTCATGATTAATTTCATCTCCTCCGGAACGGAGAGACATATCAGCAGAATCATCATCAAAACTATCGTACGGATACAAACCTGCAAGTTTTCTCACAGCCGATTCGCTTTGAATCTTTACAAAAGCTTCGTAATGATCCACCTCAAAGGCAGCTTTAAAAGTTTCTTCCACTTTCCAAACCAAAACGATGCCTATCAGAATAGGATTACCTAGCTTATCGTTCACCTTTATCGACTGACTTTCCATATTCCTAGCTCTCAATGAAATCTTTTTCTTTGAGTACAAAGGATTAACCCAGAAAAACCCATTATCCCTAATAGTGCCGATATATGAGCCAAATAGCACACATACAACAGATTCATTCGGATTTACAATAGTTAGCCCTATCATAAGAACAAGACTTAACACTATAATTGGCGCTGCGATAAGAATCATACCTCTTGTTACAAAAAACACAGAAACTGCGAGAATGAATAACAACAAACTAAACATTCCAAGGCCTGAAGACGGCTTAATAACTTTTTCTTTCATATTGATATCATTTTAATATCACAAATATATCATATTAAATAATATGTTTTACAACAGAGATAGAAAAAATCATATTCCCTAATTCATCTTACTACACAACTCATGTTTCTAAAGATGTGGTGTATCTTTGTTTCGAATTAAAAAATGATATTTTATGTTTTCGGCAAGTTTAGAAGAACAGCTTAATCATCAAGTAAGTCTTGAATCAAGTGCTTCGGCGCTTTATCTTTCAATTGCATCTTGGTGCGAAAAGAAAAAACTAAATGGGGCAGCCTCTTTCTTCTATGCTCAGAGCGATGAAGAAAGACTTCATATGTTAAAAGTGTTTAAATATATAAATGAGATGGGTGGCCACGCAAAGGTTGCATCCGTGAATCCTGTAGAAACTGAATTTCATAGCATTAAAGAAGTCATTGAACGCTCGCTACAGAGCGAAAAGAATGTAACATCTTCGATTCACTCATTATGTGAATTAGCTAGAGAAGTGAAAGATTATGGCACCTTAAATTTTCTTCAATTTTATGTTGATGAGCAACGCGAGGAGGAAGTACTTTTTAGCAATATTCTTGACAGAATTGAACTTATAGGAATGGAAGGTCAGGGCCTTTATTATATTGATAAAGAATTTGAAGCTTTAGCAAAGGAGAAAGTCAAAGCAGAAGGATTAGCTTAAAATTATGCTAAAACATATTTTGTTTAGCACTGTTTCATTTCCAAATAGCCTATTATGTTTCTAAAGAAAATCCTTTATTATCTGGATATCAGAACCCTTTTTAGACCAAATAAAAAAAAGCCGAATACAAGTGTTAAATTCATGAATGGCATGAATAGAATCAGCATATTCATGTTTTTGTTTGCACTAGTGGTTATGTTATTTAGATACTTAGGCAGATAAGCAAGAGCATCAAAATGAAAGATTTGAGCTACTTCACCAACCCTTCACGAATTGCGAGTGAAACAGCACCAGAAATAGAATTCACTTTTAGTTTACTGTAAATTTTAGTTACATGTGAGTTAACTGTTGGGTAAGAGATGAAACATGCTTCTGCAACCATTTTATAGCTATATCCCTTAACTAAAAGTTCTAGTATTTCCTGTTCCCTTTTGGTCAGGTCAAATTCGTTTTGCATTGTTGGTTTGTTCTGCTTACTGAACAATTGCAGAACCTTCCGAGCAACCACAGGCGTCATAGGCGCACCACCTTCCATCACTTCCGAAATAGCTTCCATCAACTTGATAGGATTGGACTGCTTTAGAAGATAACCATCTGCTCCAGCGCAAATCGCAGCAAAGACCTTCTCATCATCTTCAAAGACCGTTTGCATGAGAATTTTGAGATCTGGGTATTTGTTGCGTATGAGCATAACTCCTTCGATACCATTCACATATGGCATATCAATATCCATAAGGACTACGTCTGGATTTGTGCTTGATACTCTCTGAAGAACATCGCGACAATCATTAAATTCACCCACACATTCCATAGTATCCATTGAGTTAACAAGCAATTTTACGCCATCGCGCCTTTTTGCGTTATCATCAAATATGACCACTCTAATTTTCATCCTACCAAAGGTAGGTAAGATGTTAAGGCTATAAAATCATTAATTCTAATGATTTATGTCGGCATCCTCAAAGTGATTATACAACCTTGATTGGATTTTGACTCAATAGTAATATGAGCACCGATTTCTTTCGCGCGGCTTTGGATACCGCGAAGACCGTTTCCGCCAAGAAGTTCATTCGCATGATTATAATTATCTGGGTCAAAACCGATTCCGTTGTCTGATATTTGAATAATAAGCTTGTTTTCTTGCCGTATAGTTACTGATAGCTGCTCACATTCTGAATACTTGACTGCGTTATTGACCGCTTCTTTGAAAATAAGATAAATATTCTTCCTCATATTCATTCCCAACTTCAACTTCTCTGCCTTTGGCTCAGCGTTGAATAGAAGGATTATGCCTTTAGCCTCACACATTTTTCCCGCAAACGCCCGCATTCGATAAATCACATGTTCAAAACTATCATTATCGGCCTTGATGGTCCATACCATGTCGTTCATACCCTCCATGATTTCTGAAGTACTGTCAATAATTTTTCCTAGAATTTCGTTGACGTTTTTTGGAATTTTATCGGCAGAGCGCTGCATCACTGCGCTATAAAGTGAAATACTACTGAGCGTGGAACCTATTTCATCATGTAAATCCTGTGCAATAAGGTTACGCATTTTTTCCACTTTAAGCAGTTGTTCTAGTCTCAACCGGTAGAACCCATAAAGAAAAGAAGCAAGAAATAAAGCAACTAGCAAACGAAACCACCACGTGCTGTACCAAGGAGCTAAAATGGTAAAATTTAGTTGAACAGGCTTTTCGTTCCAAACTTCCTCGCTATTGCAACCGAGCACCTCGAGCAAATAATTTCCTGGACTGAGATTCGTAAACGTGGCTTCATTGCGCATACCGCTAGGAACCCAATCTTCGTGAAGTCCAATTAATCTGTACTTGAACTTATTCTTACTTGGTGCTGTCAAATCCATAACTGCAAAACCAAATGTTATCATTTCCTCTCCGGGGCTGAATGTAAGCTGTTTACAAAATGGCAATGGCGAGGATAAGTTGAATTTATCAGACTCTTGGTTAGCCGAAGTTAGAAGGTACTCTATTGGATTATTATATAAATACAATCGGTTAATGATGACTTTACTCGGTTCCCCTTTTTTGCTAAACGTGTTGGGGTTAAAATGAAAAACGCCTCCCATTGTTCCAAAATAAAGTTCTCCATCATCAGAGCGGCTGAACTCATATCTGTTAAACTCATTACTGGGAATCCCATCCTCAACAGTATACGTGCGAAAACTCTCTGTTTTTAGTACACGACAAAAACACATAAACACTTAACTGTTAATAAGTTAAGCCACT
>JBBEBC010000167.1:0-9624 GCA_040882555.1 Bacteroidia bacterium | reverse complement strand
CCCCCGCCAGGGGAATCTAATAAAACCCAAAACCAAAGAATAAGGAAAAGAGGCAGCAGGATGATGAATCCAAATAACGCTGCGATAAAATCAAAAGCTCTTTTCATTTCTTCGTTTAGACAGTATTGGCCATTAACTCTTTTTCAACAGAATGAATGACTGCTTCAATGACTCTTTTGACCGAAGAATCGTCTAAATCTTCATAAACAGGTAAACTTATCTCGCGGCTAAAGTTGTAATAGGTTACCGGATAGTTTTTAATATCGTAGCCCTTATTCTTGTAGTAACTCATCATTGGAACTGGTATAAAATGCACATTTACAGCTACATCCTTATCAAAGATGGATTGTATAATCTTATCTCTTGTGTCTTCTGAAATCCCTTTAATTCTAAGTGGGTAAAGATGATAGGAACCTTGCTTTTTGCCTTGAGAATAAAGGGGTAATTCTGCCCAGTCTTTACCTTTCAGCGCTGCATCATATAATTCGAAAATATGCTTCCTTTTTGGCAATATCTCTGACTCATAGCGACTTAATTCAATCAATCCGATAGCTGCGGCTATGTCTGTCATATTGCACTTATAGCCCGGTTCAATAACATCGTATTTCCAGTTGCCTTTTTGCATTTTCGCTAAAGCATCTTTGTTTTGACCATGCAAAGTTTTGATGCAGAGGTATTTATAAACTTCCTCATTGTTAAAAGGCTCGGGAAGATTTAAGGCAATAGCACCACCTTCGGCAGTAGTGAGGTTTTTAACAGCATGAAAAGAGAAGACTG
Organism: Bacteroidia bacterium; assembly: GCA_040882555.1. Classification (GTDB taxonomy): domain Bacteria; phylum Bacteroidota; class Bacteroidia; order M30B66; family M30B66; genus M30B66. The sequence goes on along the minus strand of JBBEBC010000167.1, from coordinate 8,847 downwards.
AAACATCTGTTAAGCTTCCGGTTTTCTTACCATTGAAAGAGGCTCCAATAGAATGAGCGGCATCCGAAAGAATGAGAATTCTTCCCAATTGCTTCTGTACTTCTGACTCTGCCGAAAAGAGATTCTTTATATCTGGTCTTGAAACTAGATTGTTCAATACATCATAATCGCAGGGGAAACCTGCAAAATCAACCGGCATAATCACCTTGGTTTTGGGAGTGATTAAGCGCTCAATACACTGTGCTGAGATATTAAAATCCTTCAGGTTCACATCTGCAAAAACCACCTTTGCACCGCAGTGCTCCACCACATTTGCTGTTGCAGAGTAAGTGTATGCAGGTACAATAACTTCATCACCTTCGCCTACACCGAACCATCTAAGCATGATTTCTAATCCGGCGGTAGCCGAATTTAAACAAAGCGTTGCACGACTGCCAGCGTAAGTTGTTAATTCCTTTTCAAGCTGCTTCGTGCGCGGACCGGTGGTAATCCAGCCCGATTTAAGCGCTTCGGCAACTTCATCTAAAACACGTTGACTGATATGTGGTGGGGAGAATGGAATCATAAGAAGAGTGAGTGCGAAATTATCTAAATAAATTCAATGTCGCCTTAATCTCTTAACTGAGTAAAATTGCTAATTGTTCTATTGCTTCGCAGGAAGTTTGGGCGACTTTGGTTTTTGAATTACGAGAAGAAAAGCCCAAATGGTAAAGAAAAGTACGCCTGCCTGACGGTTGAGGATGCTTTCAGTAAAGGCATTTAAAATGATAATCCACGAAAAGGCAATCAGAAGGAAATCCTTGTTTTTGATACCAATCCAAAGAGGAAAGAATAGGTATAACAGCATGAAGAGGAATCCGGAAATTCCAAGTGTTATAAAAGCTTGGATGAATTGATTATGCGCATTTAAGTTCCTTGATGCTAAATACTTATATCCTCTATTCTCAAATTCTTTTTTCAGAGCTGCGTTATCGTTACCGACTCCCGTGCCTATCCAAAAATGATCATGAATTACACCACCTGCCGATTCCCAAATGAGGACACGTTTACCTGCTGTGCTGAGGTTTTCATCGTTGGTGGTTTCAAAATGATTGTAGTCGTAAATCATCAGTTTTATTCTGTTGCTTTTAAGAACAAGAGCAGCTGATATTCCTAGTAAAAAGAGAACTGCCAAGATTTCGATTTTTCGCTTTAGGCGGGGATTTTTGGCATTTCTTATTTCTTTGTTTGCGAATAAAATACCTAAAGCAATAACGGTTACATATCCCGATTTAGAGGCAAGAAAAAAGATGCCTGTGATGAGAAAAGCTGCTCCTAAATTGAAAATGATTGATGATTTATAATCTAAGCAGAAGGACTTTCTTTCGTCGAGCATAATTGCTAAAGCAAAGCTCAAATACATGGCAAAATAGCCCGGATGCATAAATGCCGAAAGCTCTGTGTAGTAGAATGGATCAAGGCTTCCCGTTTCGGCATGTTTCATATAAGCTAGAATGAAACAGAGCAGCAGGGTAGCCATTCCACTGAAAACGAAAGAGTTTTTTATGAATTGAATTGATTTTTTATCGCCCGAAAAGGGATAAATAATTAGGAAGCCAATTAAGGGAATGGAGAATTTCTGAACTACGTCAAAAATGGCTCTGTCTAGATTTTTGGTGCCAATCATCCCAAGAAGAAAAATCAAGCCTAGAACAAGGCTCATTTGCATGAATTTGTTCTTGGTAATATGGCTTGCTTTTATTGCAGAAAAGGCAGTGAGGATATTTGTTATAATTAGTGCAAATAGTGTTATTGAAAGTAGCTGAGGCCTAAGCATCAGTAAGATTAACATCACAGAAACTATCAGCTTTTGAGCCTGCACAATGAGATTCTGATTCTGATGAAGTTTATCTGAAAGCATTAATGTTTATTCAATAACGTAGTTAAATATTCCCTGAATTTAAGCGCCAAAGTGTTACGATTGAAATATTCGAAGACATATTTTCTACCATTTTTTCCGAGGGATTGAATCTCTGCCCTGTTAATAAAGAGATGTCGGGCTTTTTCAGCTAGGTCGAAATGGTTATCAGGTTCAAATGCCAGACCTGCTTTACCTTCTTCAATAAACAAGGTTTTAGCTTCTCCTTCAACCCCCAAAAGCACAGGAACTTCCATGGCTAGATTTTCAAATATTTTGGAAGGAATAGCTCCAAGGAAAAGTGGTAATCTTTTCAAGGGAACAGCGGTTATATCACAAGCTCTCACTATGAAAGGCATATTCTTTTTCTCCTGGTTGGGAAAGAAAAATACGTTTGGAAGATTTAATTCCTTGGCTAGGGATTGCAAATCAGCTTTCACGGGACCATCACCCACCAAAAGCCATTTCATTTGTGGAATGTCCTTAGTTTGTTCAGCAGCTTTAATAATGACTTCAAGTCCTTGGGCATGACCAATAATTCCGGCATAAAGAATGAGGAGATCATCGCTTTCAAAGCCATTTTCATCGCGCCATTGCCTCGTGTAGTTTTCGGGTTTATAGAAATCAAGGTCAACTCCGTTGGGAAGCCAGAACAAGTTCTTTTGAGGAGATCTTTCTGTGATACTTTTTAGAATTCCTTGAGTTTGGCCACTTACGATGAATGATTTTTTGTACAGCCAAAGCTCAAGCTTTTCAGCATTTTTTAAGAGGAATTGATTCGTTACTATACCCAGTTTTTCTGCACTTTCGGGCCATAAATCAGAAACATTGAAAATGAGCTTCGCACCTTTGAGTCGGCTCAGAAAAACGGCAGAAATACCAAGAAATAAAGGTGGACTTTCACAGATGATATAGTCGAACTTTTTTCTGATAAAAAGACCACGCAACATGGAAGAAAAAACAAATGAAAAGTAATTGAGTAGTCGGGCAATGACTGCTTTACTCTTGCTAACGTATATAAAAGATCTATACACCTTAATACCTTGAATATCTTCTGAAGAGAAGAGTTTGCCTCTGTATCCCTCAAATATCTTCATCTTGGGATAATTAGGCATGGCAGTAAGAACAGTAATTTCATCGCCTGCAGCTTGCAGTCGGATGGCAATCTCAAAAAGTCTGTTCTGAGGAGCTCCGGTTTCAGGTGGGAAATACTGAGTGAGGATTAAGATTTTCAAAGCACTTCCTTTTTCATGGTTTTCTTATACAAATCAACCATTTGCTGAATATTAAATTTCCAGTTATACATGCTTGAAGCCTTTGCTAAACCTCCAGCACCTAATTTTTCTCTGAGCGATTTATCCTTTATTAATCTAATAAATGCTTCGGAGGTTGCTTCGGCATTTTTAGGTGGAACGATTAGTCCAGTTTTCTCATCATCAATCACTTCAGGAAGCCCTCCCACATTGGTGGCAACAACTGGAATTCCACAGGCGGATGCTTCCACAGCAGCAACACCAAAAGTTTCGGAATCAAGAATAGAAAGGATGGCAAATATATCGAAGCTTTGAAGTAAGGCGATGTATTTTTCAAAGTCGGTATTCTGATTTACGTACCCATGAAATGTCACCACATCGCTAATATTCAGGTTTTCGCAAAGCTCATTGAGCATCTGTTTTTGTGGTCCATCACCTACAATTTCCAGTCTTATTTCGGGATGCTGAGCATAAGCATTAGCAAAAGCTTTGATGAGGAATTCGAGACCATACTTTTCTGACAAAGTTCGGATGGTACCTATTCTGACAATTTTCTTATCATCATCTCTTTTTCTAGGGTTGAACTTATTTGTATCTACACCGAAAGGGATGAGGTTAACGTGCTTATTAGTTAATTTTTTTATTTCTTTTCGGGTAACTTCAGATAGCACTGAAATGGCGTCAGCTTTTCTAAACGAATACTGAAGCATGGATTTCATGATTGGGTTTGCCGGAGAATCGAAAATATCGGCACCCCAACCTGTAATTATGAAAGGGTGAAAACCTGAAAAAGCAGCAAGAAAGCCATAGCTGGTGGCATAATGAGCTTGAATTAAATCAGGTTTAATTTCTGATACAATTCGTTTGAAATGAAAGAGATTGAGAAGAAAATCAAGCTTGTTTCCTGCAAATTTTTTGAGATAATGATAATGCACTTGCGGCTGTTCTGGTCCGCGCTTAAAAGTTATCACATGAAGCTCAATACCAGGCACAGAGGCAATGGCAATAATCCATTTCTGGACATGCACACTTCCATTTTCACCTAAAATAATGAGTTTCATAAAAGTTTTCTGTTGGAATAGAAAAGTACAATATTCCTGATTCCTTGCTCTAAATCCAACTCTGGTTGAGTATGTATAGCAGATTTTAATTTTTCAACCGAATAATATTTTTCAGTGGTGAGTTCTCTGTATTTACCACTATTAACAAATTGATATTTCTTAGGAAGAAAATCGCCTATTTTGCATGCAAGATATAGGAAAGGTCGAAGAAATTTAGGTAGCAGGGCAGGTGGTTTTTGAAGTGACATCGCACTTAAAATTATTTCAATAAAACGAGTAATTTTCATGGAGCCGTTCATATTGAAAATCTCAGAATTTAAAAAATTTTGCTCCATTAAGGTGACCGTATCTCTAGCGAATGTGCCAGCGTAGAGGTAGTTAACCTTTGCATTTTTATTGACAAAAAAGAACTTCCCTGTTTTAACTGCTTTCATGAGATTAAGTAGTTTAAAACCTTCATCACCTTCACCAAAAATATTTGAAGGACGAAGAATTAGAAACTTTTTATCGCTTAACGCGGATATGATAAGCTTTTCTGCTTCGTATTTGGTCCTTTCGTACGTATTGTTGGGTAGTATGGCACTATCTTCAGTGATGATTGTATCAGGGTGATGTTCTATACCGTAAATTCCCGAGCTACTAATTTGGATGAATTTTATTGATGGGATTTGTTTGATTGAAAGGAGGATTTTTCCAAGGGCATCAACGTTAGTGCTTTGCATGTTGGTTTCATCTCTTTTCTCGCCTGCTGCATGGATGAAAAAGCTGCATTTCTTGAGTAATTCTATATGCTTTTCGATAGTTTGAATATCACCTCGAACATAGTTAACAGACTCATTTTTAGCGGAATTTTCCTTTCTGCTAAGCACGAAAACGAAGTAGTTTCTTTTAACTAATTCGTCAATCAGGAATTTTCCAATAAAGCCTGAGCCACCTGTTAAGAACACATTTAATTTCTCAATCATGCAATACCATTTGGAGGGTTAAATACCTTAGGCCATGTGTAAATATAAGCTTTGAGCTTTCTGTAATACACTAGATTGACTGGAGAAAGGAGCGTAAAAATGAGGATTTTGATACTTACATGAATAAAACTCATGCCTTGCACCAGCCGGAATGCAGTTATTGAGTGATGCTTTCGGAAGAATTTAATCTTATTGAAAATCTGGTTGGAAAGTGAAATGTTATAGTTTTTTTTTGCGCTTTGTCCGCTGTGGTGAATAACCTGAATTTCTGGTCTGTATTGCATAGCAAAACCTTCCCGCGTTAAGCGGAAACAGAAATCAATATCTTCAATCCAAAACATGGATTCGTCGAGGCCTTTGGCGCTTTTAAGGAGAGAGCTTTTAAAAAACAAGGCTGCTCCTGAGAATGAATCCGCCTGGAAAGGCTCATCTAAATTTTTATCAGAATAGAAGTGCTTTTGGTTTAATGAGTTAAGAAAGAACAATTCGCAAAATACCGAGTATAGCGTAGGGAATCGCCAAGTAGAGAGCTGCAAAGATTTATCAGAATTGAGCAACTTTGGAGCAATTAACCCGATAGCTTGGTTCTTTTCAAGGAAATCGTACATATGTTCAATTCCATTATCAATAAATTCAGTATCAGGATTTAACATTAAAATGTATTTCCCTTTGGCAAGAGCAAAACCTTGATTGTTGGCTTTTGGAAAACCTTCATTTTTTTCATTCCGAACTAGAGTGACTTGCGGGTATTTCCATTCAATAAAATCGGCAGATCCGTCGGAGGAAGCATTCTCAAGCACTATAACTTCTAAACTTAATTTCGAATGCTGAGAATAGATAGAATCGAGACATTTTTCGAGCAAGTCTTTGACATTATAACTTACAATTACAACTGAAACATCTGGATTATTGTCGGTAAGCTCAATCATTGCTACCGATTTAAGCTGGGTTTTTTCTCGGCTAATCGCTTGGATGCCATGTTTTCACCCAATGCGAGTAAGAACCAGAAAACTGCGTTAAATGTGAAATAATCGAGCACATTGCTCACTAAACACACCAAAAGCACTTGAAAAAGCAGCAAAAGGATGAACATGAGTAAGTCGAATGAATTTCTTTTTACCGCAGGAAAGACATGAACTATATAAAAGGCAAAGAAAACGAGATAGGATAAAACGCCAATGATGCCGGTTTCATTTGCTTGTTTCAGATACCAACCATCGGTAGAGGTGTAAGATGAGCTCTCATCGCTATCCTTTAAAAATCTGTAGGCTATCCATCCTGATTTACCAAGTCCGTATCCAAATGGCTTGTCTTTGATATTCGTATAAGCTGATTCCCACAAACCAACGCGAGTAACGCCTTCTTCCATTTTAACGGTGCTTGCGGTTGACTTGAAAATCCATCCCAAATTATTAAAGCTCAAGCCTACAGCTAGTGAGGTAACCCAAACAGATGCTAAAACCAAGAAGCCAACGAATACTGTGCTTTTCCATCTTCTAATCCATACTATTCCTGCTGAGGCAGAAACAATGAATCCAATAATTCCGCCTCTTGAAACAGAAAGAAGTAGGGAGGCTGAAATAGCAAAAAGAAAAACTATCTGTGGTATATTGATGGAAAAATGCCAAAGCATCAAAAAGAAAAGAGCTGCCATTGCCATGTAGGAGCCATTCAAGGTAGGAGCGTGATAAATTGAATTTAATCGTTCGATATAATATTCTCCCTTATTGGCGTGTACAATATCTTTTAATTGCTCTTCGAGATTATCGAACACGAAATAGAGTAAGAGTCCTATTATGGCAGTTATCCCAAGCCAGTACATGAATGTTTTAATGAGCTTAAAAACAAATTCTTCTTCCCAAAAACTGCCTAGCAATCTTGCCGTAAAGTAAAACAGCATGGGTAAATAGGTCATTCTAACACTGTATACGATAAGTTTGATATCGCCTGAAATTAATCCACCAACTATAAGGCTGTAAGCGAGGATGAAAATCAAAATATAATCTCGTTTATTGAGCGAAAAAAAGTAATTGCCGGTCTTTTCTTTATGAATGAGCAGTGAGATGCAAAAAATGAATAAAGTGATTACATCAGGAATGGCTGAGATTGCATAATCAATTACAGAGGTAGATCCTTCTGAACCTATCAATACAGCTCTAAGTGTGGGGAAGATTGTCCCAAAAATAAAGGAGGCTATGATAAACCATCCAACATTTGCCGTATTTAACAAACTGCGAATCATTTTTGTAGTGTTACGCCTGGCTTAATTGCACCTGATGGCGTTTTGCCTGTGATAAACACAAATAGATTATTAAGCAATTATAGATAATTTGAGCCAAAGAAAGCAAAGTGAAGAATTTGAGATACTCATCAGCGAATGCATTTCCCATGATGAATATCACTATTAAAATACCCGCAGAGCCTATAAGAGAGAACTTTAAAAGGATACTTTGTTTTCCTAAAATAATAGGAATTTGAGAAAGTGGAGCTCTAACAAAATCAGTTAAAATCCAAAAGCTAAGTACCTTGGCAAGTTCTCCGGCACCTTTCCATTTATCACCAAAAACCAAACTAAATAAGTCGGGCCCCCAGAAAAACAAAATGACCACTAACGGAATGCCCATTAAAAAACTTCGTTTTAACACCTTCATTGCTAAAGGGTAAAAGCTTTTGCTTTCGCGATATAACTCGGACGATTCACTTAGAAATACTTGCGACATAGGTCTCACAATTAACCAAACAGGCACTTGCAATATTCTCATCGCATAGCTGTAAAAGCCAACTGCCGTTAGAGAAAGAAAAAGTGAACCAGTAAGCAAGACTCCTTGCAACTGAAACGAGTCAATGATTCCTTGCAGAATATTGAACTTAGGATATTTCTGGTAAGTTTTGGCAGTTTCTGCAATTTCCTTTTTCTCATAACTGAGCTTAAATGGACTCAATCGTTTGAAGGTAATATGTTGCAGTCCAAAGAAAATTATTGCTTGAGAACTCACGTAAGAGATCAATAATCCAATAGGACCAAAAATAGACAATACGATAGCTAATCCATTGTTTACAAGCGATTCGGCAACGCGATACTTAGAAAGGATGGAATAACTCTTTTCTCTTATGAGAAAGACATTATAAACTTGAGCAAGAGTTGAGAAAAACAACGAAAGCCCCAGAATCAGGTACCAAGTAGATGATTCTTTGAAGTCAAGAGCGCCTCCATGGATGAAAAACCAGATTAGGCTAATCAAGCTAATTGCTAAGGCAAAAGAAACCACTAACGCATAAATAAGCCTGAGAAGTGCTTTGATTTCCTTTTTATCATCATTTACAAGAAATCCCAGTTCATATCTGCCAGAGGCAATTAAACTAAGTATTCCAGCCAGTGCAGTAAATACAGCCAAAAGCCCAAAGTCTTCGGGAAGATAAATACGTGCAAGAAAAATAGATGCGCCAAAGGAAATAACCTGAGCAATTGCGGCCCCCGAAAGCAAGATTAGCACCCCTTTGAGGAGACTGCTTTTTAAAATACGATCCGGGAAATTCATATGCTACAACTTCAAAGTTGAATTCCGGTTTCGGTTATTTCGCAATACTAACGGCTCTTGTCTCTCTAATAACGGTCACTTTCACCTGACCTGGATAGGTCATTTCATTCTGGATTTTTTGCGAAATATTGA
>JBBEBC010000166.1:0-9682 GCA_040882555.1 Bacteroidia bacterium | reverse complement strand
AAGGGAAAAGGAAGCACATCGGCTGAATCAACATCTGTTGTGTCGCCAGGTCCCGAAGATGGGAAATCTTTTTCTTCTATAAGAAACTCGGGGCGACTACGCGCGCTCAGAATCACCCCCGCTAAAAGCAGAGAAGAAAGGGTTACAGAAATATATTTTGCGTAAGTTTTCAATCAATACCTAACTTATTGAAGCTGATGATTCGATGCTATACGTCAAAGAGTCTTCAAGGTTAGCTTGATTAATTCTTCAACGCTAAGGTCTGAGTTGCTGGCTTTCAATACCTTTTCCAGCGCTTTTTCAGATACATTCTTAGCAAAGCCCAATAAAGTCAGTGCAGTTAACGCTTCTGATCTAGCGGTATTGTGTAAGCCAACAAAAAGATCGGGACTTATTGAATCATGGTCGAATTTACCTTTCAAATCGATAATAATTCTTTGGGCTGTCTTTTCTCCGATTCCTTTTACGTTTTTAAGTGTGGTTACATTGTTTGTCATCACAGCTTCAGCTATTTCATTGGTACTCAGCGAAGATAAAATCATCCTAGCGGTACTTGCTCCAACACCAGAAACATTTATTAACATCCTAAATGCCTCTCTTTCTCCTTTGTTTACAAAGCCATACAAGATGTGAGCATCCTCACGCACAGCAAGATGTGCATATAGTAAACATTGTTCACTATCAGGAATTTGTGAGAATGTATTCACCGAAATATGAAGCACATAACCAACTCCGGAGCAATCTATGACTGCATACGTTGGTGTCTTTTCAACAAGTTTTCCTTTGATATAATCAAACATAGATTCAATTATGAATGTTTCTGTGCATCAACTACTGCAAGTGTTACCATGTTAACAATTTCTCTTACCGAACTTCCTAGTTGAAGAATGTGCACTGGCTTTTTCATTCCAAGAAGCAATGGTCCAATTGCCTCAGCTCCAGCAAGCTCTTGCATGAGCTTGTACGAAATGTTACCAGCAGCAAGATTTGGGAAAATGAGGGTATTGACCTTGTTATTAACTAGATGACTGAAAGGAAACTGCTCTTGAAGCATTTGATTGTTCATGGCAAAATTTGCCTGCACCTCTCCATCAACCACAAGATTGGGCATTTTCTCATGAAGAATTCTTGCAACTTCTCTCATCTTAACAGCATCTGCTCCTTCTGAAGAACCAAAATTTGAATAAGATAGCAGCGCCACCTTTGGTGTGATGTTGAGGTTACTCACCGCTTCTGCAGTGAGAATCGTTATATCAACCAACTCTTCGGTTGTAGGATCAATATTTACTGTAGTATCAGAGAAAAATACAGGACCGTTCTTAGTGATGATAATGTATAAACCAGCTACTCGTTTAACTTCATCTCGAATACCAATAACCTGAAGGGCAGGTCTCACTGTATCAGGATATTTTCTTGTTAAGCCCGAAATAAGTGCATCGCCTTCACCCGTGTGCACTAGCATGGCTCCAAAATAATTTCTAGAGCGCATCAACTGTCTAGCTTCATAAAGAGTTAAGCCTCTGCGCTTACGTTTCTCGTAAAGCATTTCACCAAAGTGATTGATTCTAGCTTCTTCAGCGTCACTTCGAGGGTCAATAACCGTTAAGCCTGAAATATTGATTTGATGCTCATCACAGATCTCATTGATTTTAGCAACATTTCCCAATAAGATTGGAATTGCAATTCCATCATTATAAACCACCTGAGCGGCTTTAAGAATCTTGTAATTATCAGCTTCTGCAAAAACAACTCGCTTTGGATTGGTCTTAGCTCTGTTGGTAGCACGATCCATAAGTTTGTTATCGTTGCCCATCCTGCGCAGCAGCTCCTCTTTGTATTTGTCCATATCCAGAATAGGATTGGCAGCAACGCCCGAATCCATGGCTGCTTGAGCAACAGCTGGCGCAACGGAGGTAATCAATCTTGGGTCGAGAGGTTTTGGGATGATATATTCTCTGCCGAACTGAAGGTTTACTTTATTGTAAGCCATATTAACCAGTTCGGGGACATTTTGCTTGGCTAAATCTGCAATGGCATAAACTGCAGCCAACTTCATCTCTTCATTTATGCAAGAAGCTCGAACATCCAGAGCACCTCTAAAAATAAAAGGAAAGCCTAGCACATTATTTACCTGATTTGGATAATCTGATCGGCCGGTGGCCAGAATAATATCTTCGCGCGCAGCAACTGCATCATCATAAGATATTTCAGGATCGGGGTTAGCAAGTGCAAACACAATAGCATTGGCAGCCATGCTCTTAATCATATCCTGCGATACGATATTACCTTTCGATAATCCAACAAAGACATCTGCATTTTTAAGTGCATCAGACAGGGTGCGAGCATCAGTTTCTCTTGCAAAGAACTGTTTCTGAGTATCATATTCCTCTCTACCAACATAAATGACTCCTGTTGAATCACACATAAGAAGGTTCTCAGGTTTTACTCCTAGTTGTAGATAAAGTCGAGCGCATGAAATAGCTGAGGCTCCCGCTCCATTGAATACAACTCGAACTTCGCCAATTTTCTTATTCGATATTTCAAGAGCATTTAGTAAGGCTGAACCAGTGATGATAGCAGTTCCGTGCTGATCATCATGCATGATTGGAATTTTAAGTTCCTCTTTGAGTCTTTTCTCAATTTCAAAACATTCGGGAGCTTTGATGTCTTCCAAATTAATTCCACCAAAAGTTGGCGAGATAGCTTTAACGGTAGCAACGAACTCATCAATATTTGTAGAATTGATCTCGATATCAAAAACATCAATGTCAGCAAAAATCTTAAAAAGCACTCCTTTACCTTCCATAACTGGCTTGGAAGCTTCTGGCCCGATATTACCTAAACCAAGAACTGCTGTACCGTTTGAAATAACTGCAACAAGGTTACCTTTTGCGGTGTATTTATAAACTAGCTCAGGATTCTTTTCTATTTCTAGACATGGCTCTGCAACTCCCGGAGAGTAGGCCATTGATAAATCTCTTTGTGTTGAAGTGGGTTTGCTCGATACAACCTCAATCTTGCCCGGCCGACCATTAGCATGATAATCTAATGCCTGCTTTTTCTTGTACTCATCCATAGACGTCTGAAAGACAGTTCTTTAATGTTGAAAACAACCTATATTGAAAGGCAAAAGTAACAGAAATTATCTAACCCAATTCCTTAGAAGTCTTTGTATTTTCAACAAAAACGAGTTTGAGCAATAGAAAGTAAAATTTTGTAGGTTTGAGGTTGTTTGAAAATTAGATGAAGCCAAAAATTGTAATATTAAGCGGAGCCGGAATTAGCGCTGAAAGTGGACTAAAGACTTTCAGAGATAGTGGCGGTTTATGGGAAGAACATTCTATTATGGATGTGGCAACTCCAGAAGCATGGCAAAGAAATCCTGAATTAGTTCTTCGGTTTTACAATGAAAGGCGGAAGCAACTTAAAACGGTTAAGCCAAATGCAGCTCATTTTGCTTTGGTTGAACTAGAAAAATACTTCCCTGTGAAAATCATAACTCAAAATGTGGATGATCTGCATGAAAGAGCTGGTTCGAAAAATATTATCCATTTGCATGGTGAATTATTAAAGGTGCGCAGTGAGCGATATCCTGCTTTGGCATATACGCTCGAAAAAGATGAGATTGTATTGGGTGATGTATGTGAAAAAGGTTTTCAACTCAGGCCACATATTGTTTGGTTTGGCGAAGAGGTACCTATGATTGTGCCAGCCATGACAGATGTTGCTGAGGCCGACATCATTATTGTTGTTGGTTCCTCTTTGAATGTATACCCGGCAGCGGGCTTGTTATATCATGCAGCTTATGAAAGTCGGAAGTTTTTGGTTGATCCTGCCGAAAACCAAGGTGCTAGTATGTATAATCTAGAACATATTAAAACTACTGCAGGAGAAGGAGTGCCTCAGTTAGTAAAACAATTAATTGCAGAATTTGCTGAAGAAAAGCCTGCGATTTCTTAACGAAATTGCTCAATTACTTCCAAAAAAATGACATTCTGTTTTTGCTTAAGCCTTTCTGCTGCTATACGTTCTGCGCGGTTATAACCTCCCATGTAATACCTTTGAAACCAAGGAAGTACTGATCCGAATGCGTCAAATAATGTATATCTAAATGCGGTTGAAATACCAATAGCCAGGAAAGCCCCAGTTAGAAGAAATGAATTGATTCCGTTTTTGATATCGCCTGAGTAAAATTGACCAGCACCAGGAAAAATTATACTAAGTGTTCTTGCCGTCTTAGGGTTGGGATGCTTAATTTTGGAAAGTGCATAAAACAGACTATCTATTGCATTCTTTTGGGCTATATCGCTTTCTTTAAGTGCTTGTTTAAAATTGATCCGGCTTTCTTCAAAATTTAACTCATTGAACCAGGTGATTCCCAATAAAAAACTCTTGTACTTTAAAAGGGTATCAGGAAGTTGATTCGGCAAGCCCAGAAGATCAATCAATGCAAGTTTTGATTCTCCTTGTTTTAATAAACCTGAACATTTTCTTAAGCTAAACCAAGAGGCAGATTCAATATCAGGACTTGCAAGTGAAGCTCTTCCGTAGTAGTCTACTGCTCTATCTGCATCATCTTTGGCCATACTCATATCGCCCAGAAAGCCAAGACAAGTGGTTTGATATTGACCTTGACCAAAATACAGTACTCTCTCAAAAGCAAGCGCAGCAGCATCGTAATGCCTCATTTGCATTTGCTCTTTGCCTAGTTCAAAGGTTTGTTCTACATCCTGCGCAGCAGAAATATTGACAAACAGACTAAGGATTAAGAATAAAAGACTGTTGTATGCTCTTTGCAATTTTATCAGTTTGTCGTTTGTTGAATCTTTTGGCAGAAGAATACGATCCGTAGATATTTCCTAGATAGAAACCGGCTGAAAGTGAAGCATAAATCCAACCGTAGGTGCTAGTTGGCCCATTTCTGTTAAACCCTCTGTAAGCTTGGTAGCCAGTAACGCCAACAGATACTAGTCCAATGATAGCATCTTTCCAGTCGCCTGTATAGAATTTACCTGAGCCAGGCACAATGGCCGACATAGCTGTTGCAAGCCCAGCGCTTCTATGCTTTAAGTGTTGACTTTCCTCAATGAGAGAAAGCACTTTTGGAGTTAAATGCTCTGGGTGGTCGTTCGCAATTTTTGCAGCTTGCTTAAATTCGTTTTCCAGAAGGTAGCTGTATGCCTTATAGTATGTTTTCCACTCCGCGGGAAGTGTATAATGTATATCTAGATAGGCTCTTGCCGGCTGCATTCCACCAGCTGAAATAAGATTGTAGCTATATAATTCTGCTAGAGGATTACTTAGCTCAGAAGTTTGAATAGGAAATAGTTTTATCCGCTCTATTGCCTTGGTAAATTCCTTGTTGAGACTATAACAAGAAATGAGTTTCACTCTTAAGCTGTCATTATTTGGGTTGAGGAATAATAAACGTTCGAATTCAATAGCGGCAAGATCATATTGACTAGAGCGATAGAGATAGTTTGCAAATTCGCCGCTACTTTTTTCGTCATACAGGCTTTGTGCCTGACTTTGAACGCATGTTATTAAAAACAAGATAATGGAAAGGAATAGCCGCATTAAGGAAAGTCAATCAGAGCTTGTTTATCAATATCTATCTCGTATTTATCAGGACTTAAGCCATTGCATCGCTGCAGGCGGTCGAGTGTTGCGAGCATTCCAATAAGAGCGCCTTTCTTTTTAACAGCAAGTATTCCATATTCTGAGCAAGAAGGGTAGAAGGTGCAACTATTATTATCTTGAGATGACACCGCGAATTTGTAGAACAAAAACAGCCCCGAAAAGAGGTATTGAATTTCGTTGGTATTATTTCCTGCAATAGAGTATTTCACATGCTCGTGAGGCTCGTGAAAAGTCGATTGAATTTCTTGAATATGGAAGTTTTGGGAAATAAGACTATTGCCCCATAGCAGGAACAACAAGATTATACATCGCATCATTTTTCATTTCATTCACCACCAAATTTTTGAAGGAGGTGATTTTGGTTTCTTTTCCTGCAAGCTTATACATCAAATCTGTAATTTCAGCAGGAAATGCAATTCCTTGAGATTTTAGATATCCATTAAACAGTTGCTTTTTAACGAGTTCACCTTCAGGGGTATAAAAGGCAATGCCAAAGAGCTGATTGTTTTTTCTAGAGATAATTATCTTGCCCATTACTTTTTCAAGGCGCTTTTCAGGAAGCCAGGTACTAATAACAAGGTCAGCATCTTTCTCAACTCTTTTTAGAGAATAGAACGAATTCTCTAGTCCAAAATTATCGAGATTGTTTGCTAGGGCAGATTCAAATATGGTTGATGAGGGAAGAAGTGGTATGTATTGCTTTTGGATAAGCTTTTTGTCTCTTATCTTATAAAAGACGGTATCCATGATTACCCACTGCTCTTTTTCTGGAAATTTGACATCATATACCAATTTCTTGTGAGTGCGGTCGTAGTAAACCGTGCCCATGGTAAGTGCCATCTTTCCGTCATTGAACTTCTCTTTAATGGAGAAATCAGCCTTCATCCTAAAATAGTGTTGCCCAATTAAAGAATTGGGCAACACTGTAATAAATGCAATTAGGAAAGAAAGACAGACTAAGTGAAGCCTGCAATTCGTCATCGTTTTGAATTGTCTAAAAGAACAGGAAGGAATTTCCTATAATTAAAACATAAACAACAACCCAAACAATGTAAAGTGCTGCAGAAACACCGCAACCAACCCATGCTTTCTTAGTTTCATCGCGATCATCAGCAACAAAATAAACAAGGGCAACACCTGCTATGTTAAAGCAAAAACCCCAAAGGAATGAAGGAATTCCTAGTGGTGGCTCACCGCCAAAAGAAGCCAATGCATCAAGAACATCATTTGAAGTAGCAAGATTTGATACTAATGGATTCTCTGCATTGATTTCTGAAGCTGTGATGCCTTCATTGGCTTCAACAAACGCTTCAAGCTCATTTAATTGAGCAAATTCTGCATTAATTTCTTGCTCATCTAACAGGAAGAGCTCAGCATTGCCGGCATAGCCTAAAGAAAAGGCGAATGCTAGAATAGTTGAAAATAAGACTTTTCTCATAACGTTTAGCTTTTTGTTCTTTGGCAAATATAAACGCTTTGCCATTATTGCAAGACATTACATGCAAATTGTGATAAAAATTATTCAACCAATACTTCTTTGAGTTTCATTATCAAGGAAGTAGAACTTGGAAATTTTATTGGATAATGCCCTTTTTCTTCTTTTTTGCAGGGTTATATATCCACATCAACAGCACAGGCATCAGTATTAATTCGGCAATTAGTGCAAAAATCAGTGTCATAGAAATCAAAAGGCCTACATAAAATGTACTTTTGAAATTACTCAACATAAGCGTTGAGAATCCAGCCGAAATAACCATAGCAGTTAATATCATTGCCTTGCCTGTTGAAAGGTAGGTAACCATTAATGCCTTATAAAATCCAACTCCCTTACTTAACTCAACTTTTAGTCGACTTAGCAGGTGCAACGTGTCATCAACAGCAATACCGAAGGCTATAGAGAAAATGATAGAAATAGTAACCTTCATTTCTATCCCTGCCCAACCTATCACGCCCGCTATCATTGCCAATGGTATCACATTGGGAATGATTGAAACGAGCATCATGCGCCAGGATTTGAAAATAAGTCCAATGATAAACATCAAAGCAATGATATCTAAACTTAAGCCCTGTAACATGTTGTCAGTCAGGTATGTGTTGCTTTTGTCAATCAAATCGGAGCTGCCGGTTATTCTTAAATTTAAGTGACTAAGCTTATTCTGGGCTAAAAATTCATCAAACGAAGTATTTCGTTTACCAACGGCTTTACTTCCTTTATCCTTAATTCTTCCGCTAAATCTTCCCACAGTCATATCGGCAGATATCAATTGACTGATTTCCTTCCTTTTTAACCAAGGCTTGAGTTTGTTAAGCAACTGATTGTATTCTTCTCGATTTGCCGGGACTGAAAATTTTATCGGATCTCCATCATGTGTTGCCTTGTTAAAGCCTCGTACCACATCTAGTGGCGAAATCATTGCTCCAACACCATAATTGCTCTTAAGATAATCTTCAAGCATCAATAGTTCGAGAGCCGCGTCATAACTCAGAATACCCTTCTGATCAACAGCATTCACCTGCATTTCAAAACCTCTTACTCCAGAATAGTTCGAGTCAAAGAATTTAAATTCCTGCTTAATTGGGTCATTTTCATCCAGATCGTCCAGCACTGAATTATTGACTTCAATCATTCCAATGCCTGCAATTGCAAAGAATAAAAGTATGGACGTACCCACCAAAATCTTGATAGGATTGCGAAATACCGCTTTGATTAGCTTTCTCAGAAACCTATCCCAGCGCAGCTGGACTACATGAACCTTAAACTGATCAGGATTTTTTACATGCATTAGAATGAAAGGAAGCACTGTAATGGAAAGAATGTATGCCACCACAACCCCAATAGCAGTATAGGTTCCGAAATCTCTAATGGGCTGAATACTCGTTGTGTTTAAGGTAAGAAATGCAATTGAAGTACTAATACATGTTAGAAACGTTGCAAAGCCTACCTCTTCGAGGGATAGCCTGATGGCATCAATCTTATTAAAACCTTCCTCAATCTTTTCATAGAACTGACTGGTGATATGGATTACATCCGACATGCCCACCACAAACAAAATGCAGGGCATGAGGATAATCATGATGTCGATTGATTTACCTGTAACGGCCATGATGCCAACTGTCCAGATAATTGCCAAAACTACCACTGTTAAAGGCACGATAACTCCCCAGAAATTTCTAAAGGTTAGCCAAAGAAAAAAGGTGACTAAAATGAACGACACCGACATAAAGAGCAGAAGCTCGTCTCGTGTTTTATTCAAATAGGCCCGCTCTGATTTGAGTTTTCCTGTAACAAGAGTATTTTCAGTAAAATGCGCTTTAGTAAAGGTCTCAATATTCGCCAGCAAGCTGTCGGATGTGGATTTCTCCATTAAATCGAGATGCCGTATATAAATGGCTAAGCTTTTCGCATCAGGAGAAACAAGGTTTCCGACTAAGGTTCGGTCATTAATAATAAGTGATGAGTCGCGTGAAACAGATTCTTCACTGCTCAAATTCACTAAGGGAACCTCAATAACTCCAAATGAATTGATAATGGGAGATTTGACACTTGTTAAGCTAGTAACTGATCTAACTCCCTTGAAATGCTTAGCAGAATCGCAGAAGAATTCGACCTTTTCTAGGAAATCCTTATTGAAAATTCCTTGAGGCCGTTCAACGGCAATGATAATAAACTCATTGTCAGAGCCAAAGCGCTCTCTGAAATCGTAAAAGAAGTCGGCATCATCACTTTCAACTGGAAAGAAATGCTCGAAATTATAGTCGAACTCCAAATCTTTACATGAATAAATCAACCAAGCTGTAATAGCTAGGAGAACAATCATGGTGATAGAGAGAAAACGTTTAAGCATGGTTTATATAGCCTTTTTATAGGCAATGAAAAGGATACCCACGCACAGTATCACTGAAATTGCAATGTTTAGAATTGCCCAAAATGCATCACCTTGTTTGAATAATGTGGCTGTTTCATAGCTAAAAGTCGAAAAAGTGCTCAGTCCGCCACAAAAGCCAGTAAGAATCATTAACCTAAGACTGTTCGACAGCTGCA
>JBBEBC010000165.1:0-9809 GCA_040882555.1 Bacteroidia bacterium | reverse complement strand
GATCAGCGGTAATTTCATATCCTTTTTTCTTAGACTTTTCAACCATACGAGGCATTATGCTAAGCCATTGAGCTTCTGTTCTCGAAGTAGGATTCTTTGCCGGATGGCAAGCCGAACAGCTGTTTTCATAAAGGGCTTTTGAGCTCTCTAAGTCTGAAATTGTTATTCCAGGATAATGTTTTGAAGCCTCAGCAACCTCGTTAGATGTTGGAGGTGTTAATTTAGCAGCACAGGCAGAAAAAACAAAAATAACAATAAGAATAGATAAACGATTCATGATTTTTTAAAGATAAGATTAGTAAAAAATCTTGCAATGAACAAAATCATTACAAGCTTAAATATGTAAAAATTAATTGATCCCAAATAGAGAATTACTTAGAAGCAGAAACAATCACTTTTGAATGATGAATATTTCCTAAAACATCTTTAAAACTAAGAATGTAACATCCAGATGATAATCCGTTTATAGAAATACGGAGTTTATTTGAAGCCAATGTTTCCGATTGTACAGAATGTATTTTTCCGCTTAGATCAATCATCTGAATGGATGAAGGATGGATGTTTTTTGTACCCGATAGAACCACAAAATTAGCTGCAGGATTTGGACTTACATAAAAGCTTTCGTTTTGGGATACTGTTGAAAGTGAGGTAACAACATCATACACTTCAACACTAGCATCTAAACCACCTGAAACGATAACCTTGCCATTACTCATTCGAGATACTCCAAATTCATATCTCGATTCCTGCTGAAGTGATGCTTCTGTCCATTCTCCATTAAGAATATCATACAAAAAGGTATTTGAAGCATAGGTAGTAAATGCCCCGCTACTCGATGTGTTACTTGAATCGACTCCAGCTACAGCCAATACATCCCCATTTTGGAGAGTAACCATTTTATGATAGCTTAAGCCTTGCGGAAGTGGTTCATCAAAATCCCACTGAAAAGTGGTTGGATTATATATTTCGACATCTATTAATCCGTTGTAAGCGAAATTAACGGATCCATTAAAATATCTGCCTCCAGAAACCATTATCCTGCCATCATTTAAAATAACTGAAGCATGATAATCTCTAGCAATAATCATTGGAGAACCTGCTGACCATAGATCGGCTACTGGATCATAAATTTCTACTGAACTTAATTGAAACCCTGCATTTGGATTGAATCCGCCAGCAATAAGCAATTTTCCATCAAGAAGTATGTTGGCTGTATGATAGGACCTAGCAGTAGCAAGGCTAGCAACCAAGGACCAAGAATTTGTTTGTGGATCATACAATTCACAAGAGTTCAAGTTATTTGTTCCATCAAAACCTCCAACAACTAACACTTTTCCATCATTGAGTTTTGTAGCTGTAAAACTTGCCCTGCCTTGAGAAAGAAAGCCTGCTTCAGACCAATTATTTTGAACTGGGTCGTATAATTCGCAGGTTTCAGTATTAAACGAGCCTGTAAAGCCCGCTATAACCAGAACTTTGCCATCATCCAATTTTACAGAAGCTCCGTTGTAGTGTTCACTTTCCATATCTGGAGTTGATGTCCACGAATCGGTTTCAGGATTATATACTTCAGCCGAAAGTAAATTCGAATTAAAATCCCAACCTCCGGCTACAAGTATACCTCCATCGTTTAAGGCTTCAGAAATATGACCCGCTCGTGAAACTGACATAGAGTTTGCAGAATTCCATTGAGCAAATATTGGCGAAGCAAAAATCATCGCACTTAATAGAAGTAAATAGTATTTCATCATTTTTAGTTTAATTCATTGAAATGGGATGCCCAAAACTAAAAATTAAAGACTAAAAAGAATCACATTTTTTCTATATTATTCTTCATCCTTTACCCAAAGGGTAAGAACACCCGCCAAAATCATACAAGCTCCGCCAAGTACAATGGTGTACATGGTATCTCCACCGAAAAAGTGCATAGTAAAGTAACCCAAAATAGTTGCAGCAACAATCTGAGGTATTACAATGAAGAAATTGAAAACCCCCATAAAATAACCCATTCTATCGGCCGGCAAGGCCCCAGAAAGAATAGCATAAGGCATAGAAAGAATACTTGCCCAAGCAATTCCGACTAAGCCCATGGAAACGGCTAACATATTAGGATCACTTATATAATGTATTGAAATTAAGCCAATTCCACCTATAAAGAGACAAAGCATATGCGTGCGTCTTCGACTTGTGTACTTAGCAATAAGAGGAATAAGAAAGGCGAATAAAGCAGCCACTCCGTTTCTAACAGATGAACATACTCCAAGCCAATCGGCCCCATCATTATATTCTGTTTTCACACGCTCTATATCAGAGACTTCTTCCTCAGTAAGGATTTCAGCGTGATCGCTAAAATAATTAGCAAGGTTAATAGTAACAGAAACTTCCTGCTCACCAGCTTGAAACTGTCTTACTTCTGAAGCATCGGTTTGCAGGGCACGAAAACGCTTTAACTCCTCTTGATCCCCTTTAAACGAAGCCAGATGTTCTCCAAGAGCTTCATCCATTTTTTCGAAAGTAACCCTGTTTACTTTCATGTTATATAATGACGTTGTTACTGCATTTGTAGAGTAAATCCACATAGCGAACAAAGCAAACCAAGTAAAAAATTGAACCCAAGCAAGCTGACGCATGGTTCTTGGCATTTTGAAAATTCCTGTAAATGGTTCTGTGAGGGCCTTTCCAAGGGAAGTTTTTTTCTTCTCTCTTTTAAAGGCTTCAATATCTTCTGGAGGAAATTCTCTCGTAGTGAAAACAGTATACATCACTGCCGAGAGAAAGGCAAAAGCACCGATGTAAAAAGACCATTTTACTGAATCGGGAATAACTCCTGCAGGAGCTGTATTACTTAGATGAAACCAATTTTTAAATACCCAAGGCAAGAGCGCAGCTATAACCGAACCGGCTCCGATAAAGAAACTCTGCATTGCAAAACCAGCTGTGCGCTGGTCGGCAGGAAGCTTGTCACCAACAAAAGCCCTAAAAGGCTCCATTGAAATGTTAATAGAGGCATCTAAAATCCATAGCATCCCCCCGGCAATCCATAAGGCAGAGGAGTTTGGCATCACAATTAAAGCAATTGTTGCAAGCACTGCTCCAATGAAAAAGTATGGCCTTCGCCTTCCCCAGTAAGGATGCCAGGTTCTGTCGCTCAGATAACCGATAATCGGTTGAACAAGCAAACCTGTTAAAGGAGCTGCAATCCACAGAATAGGAATTTCGTCCTTGTTTGCACCTAAAGTTTCAAATATCCTGCTTACGTTGGAATTCTGAAGTTCAAACCCGAACTGTATCCCGAAAAACCCGAAGCTCATATTCCAGATTTGCCAGAATTTTAAGCGCTTCTTTTCTACTCTTTGATTCATCAGCTATCGAATGGTGTCTTATTGACACCGCAAAATACATAATTCCTCGAATGCTCATTAACTAAATAATTAGTCGGATGCTTTCACCAGACGCTCAGACATAATCAGCTCATTATCAGAAAATATCCTAAGAAAATAGACTCCTTCGGCCAATGGATCAAGATTAAATTGCAGTTCATTCAAGCCCTTCTTAGCATCTGATTTTATAATCTCTGCAACTAGTTTTCCGGCTACATCATATATAGAAGCTTCAATTTTTGTAGCCTCTTCAAGTAGGAATTTATAATTGACCTGATTAACAAAAGGATTTGGATACAGAACACCAGTTGCTTGGGTGCTTTCAGGCAAAATATCTAGTGAAACCGAACAACCACGAGAGTCTGAAACCAACAGATTTACCATTTGCCCGTTGCAGGCTTCAGAATAAGTAGCGGCACCTTCAACCGAATTCCAGAAATAGGTGAAAGGCGCTCTGCCATTGGCAATCTCAGTAGTTATTACACCTGTGCAGGATGCAGCATTTCCAGATTGGACAGTTGAAACATATAGTTGAGTAGTATCGGGACTAATAATTTCATTGACCCAGCTTGCGTTTTTGCGACTGATAAGTCCATAGTAACCAGAAGAATAAACTTTGCCTGGCTGATTAAATCTGGTTTGAAAACCAAGATAATCGCCCCACCTTTCATAGGTCCCGGTCAACCGGTCAACATAACCCTCACCTTGTTTCAGAATAAGAGTTTCAGATATGTTTCCTTCGTTATCGATGTATTTGCAAGCTATTCCTGGAAAGCTATCAGGCGAAGAATAATTGAATCCAATCATCACCTCGGCATCACAATTTTCGTTTCCTGCAAAAGCAATATTTGGGTATCCGTAATCTAGAAGAGAATCTCCTAAAATCATCCCGCTGATAAGCGCATCACCCGAAGGGTCAGAAACTTTACCATAATAAACTGAAGAAAATCCTGTTTCCGGATTAATTGTATTGGCAACAAATTTTATTTCGCCCTCGAGTAAAATAGCGCCTAAAACTCGGGCATCATTGGTTTGTAAACCACCAGTTGGGTCGTTTGGATCAGTATCGGCCTGCTTTGCGTTTGGGGGCATTCCATAAGGCGTATCCGTCTGAGTTTGTTTAATTTCAAGAATTGTATCCCCTTCGGGGGAAGGTTTTAGCTGCAAGACGAACATCGTATCATTTTCGAGATCGAAATTCCTATTAGACATAAAATAGACCTCTTCGGCCTGGCCTCGAGCGCCTTGAACTGGATGAAGATTACGTATAAATCGATCGTTAAATTTGATGTCTGAATAAAGTTCAGAGTTGATTTCTGCTGCACCTGCGTAACCTTCAGCGGTGTTTACCTTCCAGATAATAGACCCATCAAAACCTTCTTGCCAAGTTGGAGCTGTATCAATAATTAGATTTCCAGTGATATAAAGCACTCCGGCACTTAAGGAAATGGCTGGAAAGTCTGTCCATCTCTCATTATTCAATGGATTACCCGATAAAAAGTAAGTATTCCATGGGTCTAGTGGATTTGAGGAAGAAGAAAAAGCTACGATATAGCCATTACTTGCGGGGTCGGCATTTTTAAGAAATACGAGAATAAATCGATCCTCTTGTTCATCATAAATGAGCTTAGGATCAAAGTAATAATCGACCGCTCCTCCCCCACCTGCAATGGTTCTGAGACTTAAAGACCCTTGTGGAAAAATGATGGTGTCGTTATCAAGGTCATACGCATAAACCAAAGAATTTATAGCAGCTAAAAGAACACCTCCATTGGAAACTGCAAGCGTATTATCGTTAGGAATCCCTCCGGTTAACATAATTTCTGTACCACTTGGTAGAACCCTAGTAAAGCCAAAGTTTTTGCCTAGAATTGGAGCCATTCCAGACTCGCTCTTGGTGCTTTTGGACTTAGAAATCTCTTTGTCCTTGAATCGTTGATTTTGTTTAATTTTTTGTTGAAGCAAGAAGGAACGGTAAGAAGAACCGCCCGGTAATGGAGCCTCTAGTAAAAAGAGTTGGGCATTAAAATCAGGAGTTAAAACCCTTGGATTTATTTGACGAATGAATTTGGCAGAATGCTCAGTGGTTTTATAATTCACTTGTGCATCTGCAGTTATAATGAACAGTATTCCAACAAGTGTAAACAGGTTTCTCATAGAAAGACGAATATAAGAATTTACCAAGATGTATGTATAACAGTTGCTCAAAGAATGATTCTAAAATTTGAACAGCATTTTCACATAATTTGCTGCCATTCATTTTACCTATCCATATAACAGTATCTATAATAATGGGAAATTATGGCAGTTTGAGTTATCGATCGCATTAAAGTATAAATCTAACTTTTGAATGCTCAATGTTGATTTTCAAACTAAGCTCATCATATGCATAGCTTCAAAATTAAAGTGTAATTTCCAACACTAAAACCATCCTCTAATTTGATGAAATAATGTATTGATATTATTTCTGAATTTTACTTTTTAATTAAGAAACCAATGGTTCAATTAATCTTGACTAAACAGTTACACATTAAGTGACTCAGCTATTATTCATTGAAACCTTTGTATTGGGGGCTGCTGTTATTGCGGCAATCTACCACCTTGTGTTGTTTATTCAACAGAGAGATAAATTTCTGCTTTACTACAGCTTCTATTTATTTTCCTTAGCCTCATACATAGGCTTTAAGCTTGGAAGTAATAACTATAGTCCCTTTTTACCCACCACAAATCTCTGGCATTATATTCTTGAGGAAGTCCTACAGGTAACAATGGTCGCAGTTTATGTTCTTTTCGCAGCTCAAACATTAGAGGTAGTAGCGAAAAGGAGTATTGTTAGGACCTTAATGTATTGTTTTTTTTTCTTATCGGCATGCTCTATAATTTTCCATGTTTCAGAAGCACTAATCTTAGGACCATCGGCTAAATCAACAATTGTTTATGCTGTATCAAGAATTTCCTTAGTAGGTATAGCAACAATAGCACTGCTCTTTGCTTGGAGGATTCGAACAACAACTTTCCAAAGAACGATCATTATTGGTTCATTAGTTTACGACACATCAGGTTTACTGAGTATAATTTCATTTACACAAGAAACTAGTATTCTGGGGCTCTCTGGTGTTGAGCCTTATTTGGCCGGTTGCCTATTAGATATTATCATTTTCTCGAGTGCCCTTGGTTACCGTCTTAAAACTATTGCAGATCAGAAAAATGAACTCTTAATAAAGGAAGCTAGTGCTTTATTAGCCATTGAAAATACCCGAACACAAATTGCCATAGATCTTCATGATGATGTTGGATCAATTTTAAGCAGTCTTAGTGTTTATAGTGAGGCTGCTAAAATATCACTTAAAAACAGCAATTTGGCTCAAGCAAATGATTTATTAGAACGAATTGGAAAAAATGCACGCGAAACAATGGGCACTATGAGCGATATTGTTTGGACGATTAATCCAATAAATGATAATGGTAGAAAATTGTTTGATAAGATGGATGACTTTGCTGCTCCTCTGCTACATTCAATGAATATCGAATTTAGCTTTGAAGTTTCGGATACCTTATATAATGAAGATTTTATAATGCCTGTGCGGCAGCATATTTATCTAATCTTTAAAGAATCGATAAACAATTGTGCAAAGCATTCAAAAGCAACTAAAGTTCAAGTTCGATTCTTGAAGGTTGAGTCAAAAATGATTATGACTGTTTCGGATAATGGCAAAGGCTTTGATACAACAAAAAATCAAATCGGTAATGGATTGTTTAGCATGAAACAACGCATCCTCGAATTAGGCGGTATACTTAAAATCGAATCAGGAGCATACGGAACAATAGTTAGATTAGAACAAGACCTGAGTAAAAAGCCTACAGATTAAAAATAAATTAGGTTTAGATAGATTTCGCTTTAATTTAGAGGTACCAAACTTTGACAATACAATTCATCAAATTAGATGATTGATAATTTAAGTTCTATCGATAATTTTGCTTTTTGCTTTTTATAAAATACTTCCGAATAAATGTGTATTTAAATCGCTCAATTCAGAAACTAATCTCATTTTTTTATGTCCGTTCGAGTAACTATTATTGATGACAATAAACATTTGCTAGATTCTTTAGCTCTGCTTATCGATGGAAGTCCAGGTTTTCAAATTGCAGGCACGTTTACCGATTGTTCCGATTTAGAAAACAACATTCTTCAAAGTCAACCAGATGTCATTCTTTTAGATATCCAAATGCCAGGAATTAGTGGAATAGAAGCAGTTAAGATAATTAAACAAAAATTCCCAAACATTAACGTTCTCATGCAAACAGCATTTGAAAACGATGAGAATGTTTTTGAGGCCATATGTTCAGGAGCCAATGGTTACATTTTAAAAAATACGGCTCCCGCAAAAATCCTCGAATATATTATAGATGTATATCAAGGTGGAAGTCCAATGAGTCCCAGAATTGCTAGAAAAGTGCTTGGTTTTCTCCATAAACCTCAAAATGAGAGCAAGAATGAAATTGTTGAAGAATACAATTTATCCTACCGAGAAAAAGAAGTCTTAACCCTCCTTGTTAAAGGAATGAGTTATAAAATGATTGCCGACCACTGCAATATTGCCTATACAACAGTTAGAACACACATGAAAAATATATATGAGAAATTGCATGTTGTTAGCATGACAGAGGCTGTCGCAAAAGCAATTAACCAGAAACTTGTAGACTAGAAATGAAGTTGTAATTATTTTATTAAAGAAAGAAATACAGTTAGTTTTCTTTGCATATCGACCCATCCTTTATAGGTGGTTTTTAATTATCTAAATCATTTATACGTAATAAATTAAATACAATTTAGATGTTAACCATATGGTTAACATCTAACTGACTTGTAATCAAACTCATTAAAGCTAATCCGAGACTATCTGTTTCAGAAATTGAGACATCTCGCTTAACAAAGCTCATTTCACAGAGCAATATTATATCTAAAGTCGCCGATTTCTCAAGTAAGTACTTCGTGACAAATCATCTAATTTGATGATGCAAACCTTCCTAAGAAATCGTATTTCGAATATATGTTAATTGCGGTTGATAGCACTAATTTACGATCAGATGAAACATCGGTAATTTCTGTAAGAACATATGACAATGGAAGTCGACCATCCATAACAGAGATTAATTTGAACTACGATGTCGAAAAAAAGGCTGCAACATTAACGTGGAAATACAACCAACCTGGAGAATATTCAATTTTAGTTTACCGCGCCTTACCGGGGAAATCCTTAACAAAATTTAAAATGCTTCAAGGCAACGAGCAAGTATTTGAAGACTATCAGTGTTCGATAAAAGGTCAATACGATTATGCATTAAAAGCGATCTTTAAAGATGGTGGAGAATCACCAATCTCAAAGACGTATGAATGCGTCATTGAATAAACTCATTTCCATTGAGGCGTTTTTCATGTCTTCGTTTCTATAAAAGGAAAAAACAGTAATTAAATATTTTAGGTAGATAAATCAGTTGGTTTTTTTTGTAAAAATTCCTTAGAAATAAGCAGTAAGAATTTTGATGCATTATTAGCACGTTGAACACATCAAACCAAGAGCATTGAAAAGTATTATTTGCTTGGGCTCAAATTAGATTAGATTTAAAATGGCCAAAGAACAGCTTCCTGAAGGTCAATAATGGTAAGGAAAGGAATAATCAAAATGCATTTTAGTGATTCATTTTAGCAATCAACCTATCCTCAAATTAGAGGATTGTGGCAAATTGCTTAAATCATAATCTTTGTTTTGTGTTTATAAAGCTAAAAATTAATTCAAAACTATTTTATGCTTCCTTATTCAATTTAAATAATTGAGAATAATTTCCACTTTACCAACCTACTAAGTTAAATCTCATGAAAACTATATTACTTATTTTATTAACGTTTGTTAACCTTACAGGTTTTGGACAAATATTAACTGCTGACACGATATTTGGAAATGGTGGCCAAACATTATCTCCAGTATTATCAGGAGCTGCAGGAGGATCTTGCACTAATGTCTTTAAACTATCCGACAATTCTATTTTGCTTTGTGGTTATTATTATGACATAAATTCAAATGCCGTTTTTAACCTCATGCTGAAGACCGACGCCTGCGGTAACATTGACTCGTCATTTGGTTCGAATGGATTTGTAAAACATACATTTGATCAGCGAAATTCAGGTTACGATTATGCCTTGCAAGCGGATGGAAAAATTGTTGTTTGTGGATCACAAGCTGATGGAAATGCAGGCTCGCAACAGTTCCCTTTCGTAGCTAGATACCTAGCTAATGGAATTCCCGATACTACTTTTGGAGTGATGGGAACTAACAAAATAAATTATTTAGGGCCTAATGATTTCACGTCTGTTTATATATTGCCTAATGGGAAACTTTTATGCACAAATGGAACGTTTATGATGCGTTT
>JBBEBC010000164.1:0-9820 GCA_040882555.1 Bacteroidia bacterium | reverse complement strand
GATCTTTACTTAGGCAAAACAACCGTCTTAGCTAAAGATACACCTGCGTTTATTGCAAATAGAGTTGGTGTGTTCGGAATTTTAGCTCTTTTTCACATTGTTAAGGAAATGGGACTTACCGTTGAAGAGGTTGATAAATTAACCGGCCCTGTTTTAGGCCGTCCCAAATCTGCCACCTTTAGAACAACTGATGTGGTAGGGCTCGATACTTTAGTAAATGTTGCCAATGGACTAAAGGAGAATTGCAAAGAAGATGAAGCAAAAGACTTGTTTAACCTACCTGCATATGTCCTAAAAATGAATGAAAACCGCTGGTTAGGTGATAAAACTGGACAGGGTTTTTACAAGAAAACAAAAGGTGAGGGAGGCAAAACAGAAATCCTATCCTTAGACCTGAATACACTTGAGTACAAGCCTCAAATGAAGGTTAAGTTCCCAACTCTTGAAGCAACTAAGCCCATTGAAGACCTAAGACAAAGGTATAAAGTGCTTATTTCAGGTAAGGATAAGGCAGGTGAATTTTATCGCAAATCGTTTTTTGCACTCTTTGCTTATGTCTCTAATCGAATTCCCGAGATAGCCGATGAGCTTTATCGTATTGATGAAGGAGTGAAAGCTGGTTTTGGATGGGAAGTTGGTCCTTTTGAGAGCTGGGATTTTATGGGAGTTGCCTCCTGTATTGATAAAATGAAGGAGCAAGGAATCGAAGTGGCAGCTTGGGTTCATGATTTCTTAAAAGCCGGTAATAGTAGCTTCTACAAAGTAGAAAATGGTAAAAAGCTATATTATGATATCCCAACAAAATCTTATTTGCCAGTTCCAGGATATGAGAATTTTATCATTCTAGATCACATTAGGCCAAACAATACGCTTTGGAAGAATTCTGGAACAACAGTAACAGATCTTGGGGATGGGATTCTCAATGTTGAGTTTCATACCAAAATGAATTCTATTGGAAGTGAAGTACTTCAAGGAATTCAAAAAGCTATCGACCTTGCTGAGAAAGATTTTCGAGGTTTGGTGATTGGTAATGACGGTGCTAATTTTTCTGCAGGGGCAAATCTTGCAATGCTTTTCATGATGGCAGTTGAGCAGGAATACGATGAAATAGATTTCTCTATTCGTGCTTTCCAAAATACCATGATGCGAGTTCGTTATTCATCCATTCCTGTGGTTACAGCTCCTCATGGTTTAACCCTTGGCGGGGGATGTGAAATGAATTTACATGCTGATGCTGTTGTAGCTGCCGCTGAGACTTATATCGGCCTAGTAGAATTTGGTGTTGGTTTAATCCCTGGCGGGGGAGGTACAAAAGAATTCGCTCTACGAGCTTCTGATGCATACCGTGATGGGGATATTATGTTGAATACTTTAAAAGATAAATTCTTAACGATTGGTCAAGCTAAGGTGAGCACTTCAGCCGAAGAAGCATTTGATCTAGGCATTCTTAGAAGAGGGAAAGACCGAATAGTTCCAAATGCTCAAAGGCTAATTGCCGAAGCAAAACAAACGGCTATTGAACTTGCTGAAGCTGGATACACTCAGCCTATCCCTAGAAAGGATATTAAAGTGCTCGGTCGTACAGCCCTCGGAATGGTTTACGCTGGTGCTAACACAATGTTTAGTGGTCACTATATTTCAGAGCACGACAAGAAAATCTCTGAAAAATTAGGATATGTTTTATGCGGAGGAGACATTTCTGAGCCAACCGAAGTATCAGAACAATACCTTCTTGATTTGGAAAGAGAAGTATTTCTTAGCCTTTGTGCCGAAAGAAAAACACTTGAAAGAGTGCAGAGTATTTTGAAAACGGGTAAGGTTTTAAGGAATTGATGGATAGTACTATGTATTTTGTAATACCTATTTCGATGTTAAATTGATTTGATTCTAATTTTTTTGAAATGAATGACCAATCAAAACTTAGAGTTTGGCAAAAGTCTTTAGAATTAGCCGATAAGGTTTATTCTGCCACTGATAGATTTCCTTCGAGAGAAGTCTTTGGCTTGGCATCTCAAATGCAAAGGGCAGCTGTTTCTATAGGTTCCAACCTATCAGAAGGTGCTGGCAGAAATTCAGGAAAAGAATTTTATCAGTTTATTGGGTACGCAAATGGCTCTGCTAATGAATTGAGATTTCAAGTAGAAGTTGGACTTCGTAGAAACTATTTGTCAGAAGAAGAAAGAAATTCATTGGTAAATGAAATTGATCACATCCTAAGAATGAATGATAAACTTCAATCCAATCTTAGGGATTTAATTGAAAGAAGTAAAAAAGATTTAACCTCAAATTCTCGTAATACTTAATACGTATTACTTAATACTCATTAAACATGAACACAGCATATATAGTCCAAGGTTACAGAACTGCAGTAGGAAAAGCACCAAGAGGTATGTTTAGGTTTACCAGACCTGATGACCTCGCTGCAAGTGTTATTAAACATCTTATGGCGCAAGTGCCAGAGCTAAACAAAGAACGTATTGATGACGTCATCGTAGGTAACGCTACTCCTGAAGCTGAGCAAGGGCTTAACATAGGAAGAATGGTTTCATTGATGGGTTTAGATACCGATAAAGTGCCAGGCATGACCGTAAATCGTTACTGTGCTTCTGGCCTAGAAACCATCGCTATTGCAACTGCTAAAATTAATAGCGGAATGGCCGATTGTATTATTGCTGGAGGAGTTGAAACAATGTCTCCTATTCCTTTCGGAGGATGGCGAATTGCTCCCAACTACGAACTTGCCAAGGCTAACCCTGATTATTACTGGGGAATGGGACTTACTGCTGAAGCGGTAGCAAAAGAATTCAAAGTGAATAGGGAAGATCAGGATGCTTTCGCTTTAGATTCACATATGAAAGCCTTAAAGGCTATCAAGGAAGGTCGCTTCAAAAATGATATTGTGCCGATTGAAATTAATGAAATCTACCTCGATCAAAATGAGAAAAGAAAGACAAAGACTTATAAAGTTGACACGGATGAAGGTCCAAGAGAGGACACAGCTATTGATAAATTAGCTAAGTTAAAACCGGTTTTTGCTGCTGATGGAGTTGTTACTGCAGGAAATTCATCTCAAACATCAGATGGGGCAGCCTTTGTTTTAGTCATGTCTGAGAGAATGGTGAAGGAGCTCAACCTTCAACCTATTGCTAGAATGGTTTCCTATGGTGTTGCAGGTGTGCCTCCTCGCATAATGGGAATTGGTCCGATAGAAGCAATTCCAAAGGCCTTAAAAGCTGCAGGTATGACCTTGAATCAAATGGACTTAATTGAGTTGAACGAAGCTTTTGCATCCCAGTCTCTGGCAATTATAAGAGAATTAGATATCAATACAGAAAAATTGAATGTCAATGGAGGAGCAATAGCACTCGGACATCCACTAGGCTGCACTGGAGCTAAATTAACCGTTCAGATTATGAATGAATTGAAAAAACGAAATGGAAAATACGGTATGGTAACTATGTGCGTTGGAACGGGGCAGGGTGCTGCAGGTATTTTCGAAATGATGTAAAATTCCACCGACAGGTGCAAAATAATGATTATTAAAGTTTAATAGACTATGGAAACTGAAGAAAAAAAATCACTAAAAGGGGGAGAATTCCTCATAAGAGATACAGATGCTAACGACATTTTTATTCCAGAAGATTGGAATGAAGAGCAGCAAATGATTGCTAAAATGGCTCAAGATTTTCTAGATGCCGAGGTTCATCCTAATCTAGATCGTATAGACAGTATGGAGGCAGGTCTCATGCATTCTTTACTTACAAAAGCAGGTGAGTTAGGTTTGATGGGAGTTTCTGTTCCTGAAGAATATGGCGGATTTGGTAAAGATTTCAACACTTCTATGCTCGTTGCAGAAGTTGCAGGTGCCGGTTTTTCTTTTGCTGTAGCTCTTTCAGCTCATACCGGAATTGGAACCCTTCCGATTCTGTATTATGGAAACGAAGAGCAGAAAAAGAAATACATCCCTAAACTAGCTTCTGGCGAATGGAAGGCATGTTATTGTCTTACTGAGCCAGACTCAGGTTCTGACGCCAATAGCGGAAAAACAAAAGCTGTTCTTTCAGAAGATGGTAAACACTACATTCTGAATGGTCAGAAAATGTGGATTACCAATGGTGGTTTTGCAGATGTCTACACTGTTTTTGCAAAAATCGATGACGATGAAAACCTCAGTGCTTTCATTGTAGAACGCGATTATCCGGGACTTTCTCTCAACGAAGAAGAAAAGAAAATGGGTATTAAAGGTTCTTCAACAGTTCAAGTATTCCTCAATGACTGCAAAGTTCCTGTGGAAAACTTGCTTTCTGATAGAGAGAACGGATTTAAGATAGCCGTTAATATTCTAAACATTGGAAGAATTAAATTGGCAGTAGCTGCTATTGGAGGTTGTAAACAGTGCATCGATACAGCTGTAAAATATGCTAATGAAAGAAAGCAATTCGACCGTCCTATTTCAAAATATGGAGCAATAAGGTATAAGCTTGCGGAGATGGCCATTAAAACTTTCGCATCTGAATCTGCATCTTACAGAATTGGTCAGAATATAGATGATGCCTACGACAGTTTAATTGCTGAAGGCATGGATGCAACGCGTGCCAAGTTGAAAAGTGTTGAGCAGTTTGCTGTTGAATGTGCTATGATGAAAGTGCACGGTTCTGAAACGCTTGATTATGTTGTTGATGAAGGTGTTCAGATTTATGGAGGAATGGGTTACTCGGCCGAAGCACCTATGGATAGAGGATACCGCGATGCGAGGATTAACCGCATTTTCGAGGGAACCAATGAAATCAATAGAATGTTAACTGTTGATATGATGCTCAAGCGTGCCATGAAAGGTGAACTTGATTTGATGGGTCCTGCCATGGACGTGGCAGGTGAATTAATGGCGATTCCTGATTTTGGTGATGTAGATGATTCTCTTTTTGCAGCTGAGAAACGCTATTTAACAGGCTTTAAGAAGGCTGTATTAATGGTTGCTGGAGCAGCAGTGCAGAAACTGATGATGACCTTAGGTAAGGAGCAGGAAATTCTAATGAATATTGCTGATATGCTTATCGAATTATATGTTTCTGAATCAATTCTACTTAGAGCAGAAAAGATTCACCGCAACCACGGAGAAGCTGCCGCAGCAGTGAAAATAGAAATGGCTAGGGTATACATTTATGATGCTGCCGACAAGATTCATGTAGCTGGAAAGAATGCAATCAATTCATTTACAGAAGGAGATGAACAAAAAATGATGCTTATGGGACTCAGAAGGTTTACCAAAGTAGCTCCTCTTAACACAAAAGAAAGTAGACAAAAGATTGCTTTACAGCTTATTGAAGACAACAAATACAGCTTTTGAGGTTAACGAATAGTTAATGGCTCATAAACCTATTTAGCAGCCGTTTGTTAAGTTTTTAACAAACGGCTGTTATTATATAATTTGGTAATGTAAGTTCTTCAGCCTATTTTAATTGGAAAGATTTTACTATCGACTTAAAATTGTAACGGGTTTAACCCACGCATCTTCGATGTGAAAACAATAAATAGTTAAGGTTAGGTTAATTTTATTGTTTTGCCGGCCCCTTTCTGGGGCCGGATTTTTTTTACCCCAATAATTGAGAAATACTACTCCATAAAACACTGGCTGTTTTATCCCAAGAAAAATTCTTTTTTCTTTCTAATCCTTTGGTAATCAGCATCTCTCTTAATTCTGGCTGATCAACAATCTTCTTCATCGCTTCACTTATTTCATCTGTATCTAACGGATTTACAAGCAGAGCTGCATCACCTGCAACCTCTGGTAAAGACGTTACATTTGAGGTTATTACTGGCGTGCCCGAAGCAAATGCCTCCACGATAGGAATTCCGAAGCCTTCAAATAAAGGAACAAAAGTTAATGCCAATGCACTAGCTACAAGCTTATGCAGGTCTTGTGCACTTTGTCTACCAAGAAAAATAACATCGTTTTTGTACTCACTTTTATCAACGTATTCTTGATTTTTGCTGCTCCACCATTTTTTTTCTCCTACAACAAGTAACTTAACAGGCTTAGAACCGCTATCTCTGAATTTGAAATAGGCTTCAATGAGATTTCTTAGGTTCTTCCTTGGAATAATTAGTCCCACAAAGAGAAAGTAATCTTCACCATTACTGAATAGCTTTCTAACACTCGCTTTCTCATCCCCTGTCAAGGGAGAAAAAATTTCATTACACCCATTGTAGGCAACATCAATTTTAAGCCTGTCAACGCCATAGCTTTTTACTAAATCAGATCGAGTAAACTCTGATACGGTTACTATTTTTGTCGCCTTTTTGGCTATTCGAGGAAAAAAGTAATTGTAATACATCCTCACCAACTTGGGGACTTGCTCTGGATAATGATAGAAATTTATATCATGAATCACTGCAATAGTTGGTGTTTTACCTCTTAATGGAATATGACCATCAGGACTCAGAAATAAATCAATCTTATGTTTTCGTAAGAGCCTAGGAATTACAAATTCAAACCAAGGAATGAACAGTAATACATGCCTAGTTGGAGGTCCCGCATAAATAGCTTTAACATTATTGGCGAAAATGAATTTATCACTAAAAGGTCTGTCAAAAATGAAGAGAAATTCATGTTCAGGGTGAGAACTCACCACTCTTTTGAGCGTTTCATAGGTAAACCAGCCTATGCCTTCTAGTTTACCATCCTGCAGCAGGCGGGTATTAACAGCAATTCTTGCCATTAATTGAGTACGAATTGAATTCCTACAATTAGCGGAGAGAGTTCGGTGAAATTGTATGGAGCAAAGAAAATAGGGGAGAGTCGGTAATTTCCGTACAAAATAATCTTGTTGAAACCAATTCTAGCTTGCAAGCCATAAGTTATGGGTTGGTAATAATCCAACTTCGATCTATTGATTCTAATTACCGATCCATCTGTTAAGGTTGATTTTGTGAATAGGGTATGTGCGAAATTATATTCTGAATAAGCACCTAAATCAACATATTTACCTAATGAGTTCCCTCTTCGACCATAGTTAATTCGAATGTAAGCGCCCAGTCGCGCAGAATGAAATTCCATACGTTGAGCATCATATAATAAAGTATCTGGAGTATTCTTTGAACCTGTTTGTTTCATCCTGAACACAGTGTTATTGTATGCAAGGTCAAATCCCACTGCAAGTGGCTCAGCAATTCTTAATTTATACCTAAAACCAAACGAGAAGTCATCTAATCCTGGTTTAGTTAAGGCTCCATTTTCACCGGGCAGCACATTTGACCCTAGACTTATAAATGGGTGAAGATAATGTTTGTAATTCGGACCTGATTTAGGCGCTAATGTGTCTGAAACATTCGATTCTTCAATAATAACACGTTGTGCATTAAGCGAAAACATGCTAACCCCGCAAAGCATTAAGACAATAAATACTCTTTTCATTTTAAAATTTTATTTCTTTAAGATATCCCTGAAGGAACAATTTTATTACGCTGTTTGGTTCAATTTCAGAAGAGCTAAATGAATAAGCTTCTTTTTCAGAAACATCAATTACCTTATATGAATCTAATTTTCCATTTTGATTGAAAACAGAAACATAAAGCAAAATACTTCCTGGGCTAGTAAATGCATTCAAGATATCATCATTCACTACAATTTTATAAAAAGTCTCATTATCGACTTTCGCGTCTAAGACTTCAAATTTGGCTTCTGTATTTTCGTCTGTGCCAATAAAATTTTGAGCACTTAAAACCCCATAACCGTGTCCATAATCAAAATACGGATACAGACTACCACAGGCTTCAAGCTTTCTAAATAGTTCCATATTTCCAAGTTTCCTATCGTGCTGCCAAGCACAAGCTGCAAATCCAGCTGCAAGAGGACTTGCGAAAGATGTTCCATCCATTGAGCCTTCGCCTACTGGTTTAGCACACCAGGCAGTTCCTTGAGCCATCACATTGGGCTTTAATCGTCCATCGGCCGTAGGGCCAAAAGAACTAAATCCAGTTTTATAATCGCAGCAAGGAACAACACCTCCAATAGATAAAACGGAGTCGGCATCTGCAGGAGCACCAATGAGTTTCCAGTTTCCTGAACCTTCATTACCTGCTGCATTTACAACAAGTATCCCTTTTTTCGCTGCAATGTTAGCTCCTTTCGTTACAAAGCTGGTTTTGCCATCCATTTCAGTTGGGAAATATCGGTTGTGCGTATAACCCAAT
The DNA here is from genome assembly GCA_040882555.1 of Bacteroidia bacterium. Lineage (GTDB taxonomy): Bacteria > Bacteroidota > Bacteroidia > M30B66 > M30B66 > M30B66. The sequence goes on along the minus strand of JBBEBC010000164.1, from coordinate 1,627 downwards.
GAACTATTAATAATATCAGCACCATTTTTATCAGCCCATTCGGCAGCCACAATCCAATTTTCCTCTTCCGAAAAAGGCTCACGCATGCCTATTTCTGTCCTTGCTAGAAGGAATTCAGCCTCATGGGCCATCCCGCTCCAGCGGTTCTGCAACCTGCCTCCAATGCATGACCAAACTGCTGTTCCGTGTGAGCCACCCGAATAGACATCTTCTCTTTTTTTAACGAAATCATAAGTCAGCTTTACACGATTCTTCTCATAAATATGTTTGAAAGCTTCATGAGTCTTGGCCCCATTAAATCCTACATCAAAAATAGCAACTCGCATTCCTGTTCCATTGAGTCCTAACGAATCAAATAAGTCAATGCCCATTCTTTCGGTTTGCCTAGAAAGCATAACCAAGTCATCTGAAGGCTCTTCTTCTTCTGCTATCAGCAATTCTGAAGTACCAGCCTCATTAATCTCTTTCACAAAATGAAATTCTTTTATCTTACTTATTTCCTTCTGAGTTGCAATAACAACTAAGGCATTGAGCCAGCGAGATTCAGTTTTAATTTCTTGTACATTTTTTTCTATTTCATTCTTGTATTCAGAATCAACCGGAAGGTCATACCAATCGTATAGCGGTAGCTCCTGTATCATTCTTCGTTCTATCGCCTTAGAATCAAAGTGTTCGAATGGGTCAAAGTTGACATTAGGTTTATCTTTAAACAAAACCCAATATTTATGGGTTTCATTACTATTCTGCGCTTCTAGCGAATACGTTACAAATAAAAGGAGAAGTAAAGAAATTACTGTAAATTTGTGCTTTGAAATCATTGCTTCAAACCTAAGCAAAATTATGTTTTCCTTAATTAGGGTGCTTTTATTTCAAAGGTGATTTGTAAATATTTATGGAAGTAGATAATCAACAGAAATACGAAACAACCATCAATTGTGGTTCTTGCATTGCAAAGGTAAAACCTAGCTTGGATGAACTTGTAGGAGAAGGTAATTGGGAAGTTGATACATCGGATTCAAAGAAAATACTCAGTATTCATGCTGATTTTGATGAAGAACAGACATTAATTCTTAAATTAGCAGAACTTGGTTACGCAGCCAATAAAATCTAATGATTAGACTCGTTCACATAGTAATTACTGTCCTCTATGCTTTTAGCATTATCGGGATGCATGTGGATTTGCATTGGTGCTCGGGTGAGTTAGCATCACTTGAAATAAACTCAATTCATCAGCCAAATTGCGGTTGTGATGACGAATTAGAATCCGATTCATGTTGCGCTGACGCTGGAATTTATCTTAAAGTAGGAGATGATCATTCATTTCATGCTGCCAAAAAAGAGTTTCAAGCCCAAGCGGTAATCTTAAAATCTTACGTCGCTGAATTTAAGAAGGTTGTTATCACAAAAAACTTTGCTGATACATATACCACAGACCTTCCCCCTCCCGATATTCTTAATAGGACTTGCTGTTTTTTGATTTGAGATACTATTGAACTGCCTATTAGGCTTTTGCAATCAGTATTTAATCTTAATCAAAAACAATCATGAAAAAAATAATTTTTTTATCAGCATTTTTGCTCATAAACTTTCAATTCATTAGCTCAATTGAAGCTCAAACAGTAACAAA
>JBBEBC010000163.1:0-53461 GCA_040882555.1 Bacteroidia bacterium | reverse complement strand
ACATTTCTGATGGTATTCTTGCCCAATTTCAGAAAGCTGTATACTCGCGTGCTTAGATTTGCATTTACGTTCCATTCGCGAGTAGCGTCAAACCCTCGCAAGGTGTCAGTTGTAACTTGGCCCAACGTACTATCAAAAAACTTATCGATAGTAGAGAAATACCAACGCTCTGTGTAATTAAAACCAGGTGAAAAAGTAAAATGCTTAAGAAACTGAAACGACGTCTGAATAGGAATGGTATGCTGCACTCCATTGTTAAAATTTGAAGTCCAACCCGGTCTTCCAAAAAGAGAATCGGCCTGAGTAATTGTATTTCTACTTTGAAGGGTGTAGGTCATTCCAATCTTCTCGTACCAGCGTTGAGCACCAACTGGATTTTTTCTTCTTAGCGGGTAAATTCTATTCATATTAACCTGAAGCTCAGGAGCAGATACTGAAATAATTTTGGTAGCTGTATTCTGGCTATGACCTGCACTAAGAATTAGATTAAAAGGGGTGTTAGCAAAAGTTTTGGTGTAGGAAATACTTGACTGAAAGGTATTTGCAACTATATTATTGGTATTGAAAGAATTAAGCGCGTTGAAATTACTTGAGCCAGCTTGAACGGAGGCTGAGAACCTGGAATTAGGCCTTGATTTTGGGTCCTGGCTATGTCGCCAGGTGATGAAAAAGTCTTTATTGACAGAAGAGCCAAAAAGTTCGGGATCACCTTGAAGGATTTTCGAGAAACGTACATCGAGATTTCCGTTATAGTGATATCGGTAATTATAGTTTGTCCCTCCAGAGAGGCCCCAAGAACCACGAGAGTATATAGTACCTCTTAAAGAAGCATCAATATAATCGTTAATTCCAAAATAATAACCTCCTTCCTGGAGGAAGAAGCCTAAACCGGGCGATTCGCCATAGGTTGGGAAAATAATTCCTGAAGTTCGGGTAGTAGTATTAGGGAAAATTCCAAATGGAACGGCAAGAGGAGTTGGAACATCTTCAATGACGAGATTTGCTGGTCCCGACACAATTTTATCTTTGGGAATTACTTTAATTTTTGAGGCATTTATGTAAAAATGCGGATGGTCAGGCAGGTTGCAAGTGGTGTATTTTCCGTTTTTCACGTAAAACTCATCCTTTTCATTCTTTTTAACTTGATCGCCATGCAGGTATCCTTCTCCCTGTCGGGTGAAGACACCAGAAATTCTACCCTTCTTAGTTTTGAAGTTGTAGTTCATTTCTTTGGCATCGAAGGTTTGAGCTCCTTCAGAAAACACAGGATACCCAACCATAGTGCCGCTAGTATCGGGTCTTGCTTCAGCGTGAACAATGCTTGTTGCCCAGTCTATTTCGATATATTCTGCTTGCAGATGAATTTCTTCATACTTCACATCGGCCTCACCAAAAAGATAAATCTTTTTGTTTTCAAGAGAGAATCTCATTGAATCACGGGCTTTATATTCTACCTTGCTATCTAGCGCATCAGCGGATTTAGCTAGAAGAGGGACAGAGATACTGTCGGAAATGGTACTGTCGGAAATGGCAGACAATGAATCAGGCTCAAGCGCGTTTTTTATCTGAGCTACTGATTGCCCTGCCATGAACAGAAGCAATGTGAATAAAACTGTTGTTAAGTGTCGCGAGGTCACCCGTAATCTCTATGATTGTCCCGATTAGTTTTGTATAGTCCGTTTCGAAACGTTTGCAAAACTAACTTATTTCCCTGCATGCTACGAAGCATGTGTAACAGAGAGCAATGAAACTTAAATCAAAATATGTAATAATCTCAGCAGCAATGCTGATTCTAATCCTAATTCAGGCAGCTATTTTCTTGCCCGAAAGTCTTGCAAAAGATGTTAAACAGAAAGGTGATGGATTAAAAACTGTAGTTATTGACGCCGGACATGGAGGTCATGATAGTGGTTGTCATGGTTCTTCTGCTTACGAAAAACATGTTGCTTTAGCTGTTTCCTTGAAACTTGGAAAGATGATTGAGGAAAAATTTCCAGATGTTAAAGTTATTTATACCCGTAAAACAGATGTTTTCGTAGAACTTTATCGGAGAGCTCAGATTGCTAATGAGAATAAAGCTGATTTATTTATTTGTATTCACTGCAATAGTGGCCCGAAAACAGCTTTTGGGACTGAAACCTTTGTGATGGGTTTACACAAAAGTGAGGATAATTTGAATGTTGCCAAACGCGAAAATGCTGTTATCCTTCAGGAAGATAATTACCAACGACAGTATGATGGCTTTGACCCAAATAGTGCTGAAGCAAATATCATTTTCTCCTTATATCAGAATGCGTTCCTAGATCAGAGTCTTTATTTTGCTGGACAAGTTCAAGATGAACTCACACATTTCGCTCGGAGACATAATCGAGGTGTAAAACAAGCTGGATTTCTGGTGCTTTTTAAAACAACCATGCCGGCGGTATTGATTGAGACAGGTTTCTTGACGAATGCTGATGAAGAAAAATATTTAAAATCTGATGATGGACAAAAAACCGTTGCCGAAAGTATTTTTAAAGCTTTTAGTTCTTATAAAGATTGGATAGATGGAGCTGCTGCAAAAAGAGATAAACTAGGTCCTGGACCAGTGGTTCAGCAAGAGGAGAAACCAATAGTAACTGCACCCGAGTCGGTTATGAATGCAGGAGGGACAATTTACAGAGTTCAGATTTTCAGTTCGTCTGTAAAGTACGATACCAGTCACCCGAAATTCAAAAAAAGAAGTGATATTTGGATGTATTCAGCTAAAGGTTTGTGGAAATATACCGCTGGGGCTTTTGATAAACTCGAGGATGCTGCTACATTGCAGTCGGAATTAAAAAATCAAGGATTTAGCGATGCCTTTGTTGTTGCGTTTAGAAATGGAGAACGTATCAGTATAGAAGAGGCAAGAGCTTACAATCCATAAATTTATTTAAGTAAATAATGACAATATCACGGGAAATTCGCGTAGGAATATTAGTTACTGCAGGTATTGCACTGCTTTATGTGGGCTTAAATTTCCTCAAAGGCAAAAATATATTTTCCCGATCCAAGACTTATTATGCTGTTTTTGATGATGTTGATCAGCTCATGGTTTCAGCAACGGTTCAGGTAAATGGTTTTAAAGTTGGTATCGTAGATGAGGTTCGATTTTCTGCAAAAAACTCTAGCAAAGTGTTGGTTAAGTTTCTCATTACTGAAGATAATTTAATTATTCCAGATGATACAGAAGCACATATTGTAAGTGACTTGCTTGGTTCAAGAACACTAGATCTTCAGTTAGGAGTTTCCAAGCTTCCCGCGACAAGCGGAGATACCCTTATTTCTGTCATAGATAAAGGAATAACAGATGAAATAAAAAGTGCGTTAATGCCTTTAAAAGTAAAAATAGAAAGTTTGGCTGGCTCTGTTGACACTGTGCTTGCGGGCTTGAACAATGTATTTAACAGGAAAACTCAGGATGGTTTAGTTAATAGTTTTGAAAGTGTAAATTCTTCAATCTTACGCTTTGAACACACGGTTACCGAGTTTGATTTGCTAGTAACAAATGAGAGGAGTAAGCTTTCACGAATCTTTTCTAATGTGGAATCTATTACTCAAAACCTGAAAGAAAACAATGAGAAGCTAAGTAACACGTTTGCTAACATCGATAAGATAACAGACGATGTTGCCAAAAGCAATGTGAAGCAAACTATGGAGGATCTTCAGAAAAGCATGAAGGGCTTGAATGAAATAGTTGAGAAAACTCAACGTGGTGAAGGAAGTTTAGGAAAGCTGCTTATGGACGATTCGTTGTATGTGAATCTTAATCAAAGCTCGGTGAACTTGAGCTTGCTATTGGAGGATATGAAAGCTAATCCGAAGAGATACGTGCACTTCTCTGTTTTTGGCAAAGGAGAAAAGAAATAATTCTTCTTAATCCAAAAAGAACCCTTTGCTATTATATTTGTTGAAATCATATGCTGAATATGGGAATGGAGAATTTTGTTTTTATCATAGCTCTTTTGGCCGGAGGCGGACTATTTGCCTTTAACGTTAGAAAAATCATCAGAAATATCAACCTTGGTAAAAAGCTTGATAGGTCAGATCGCCCAGCCGAAAGGTGGAGCATTATGGCTAGAGTAGCCTTAGGCCAAAGCAAAATGGTTGTTAAACCAGTTGCTGGTTTTCTTCATGTTTTGGTTTATGTTGGATTTGTAATTATCAATATTGAGGTGCTTGAGATTGTTCTTGACGGGATATTTGGAACGCACCGGCTTTTCGCGCCACTTTTAGGTGGTTTTTATGATTTTCTAATTGCTTCATTTGAGATTCTTGCCTTTCTGGTAATTTTTGCAGTTGTTGCTTTTTTTATACGACGTAATATTATATATATCAAGCGTTTCAGACAGAAAGAGTTGAATGGCTGGCCAAAAAATGATGCGAATCTTATATTGCTAATTGAAGTTCTGTTAATGTCGGCATTTTTAAGCATGAATGCTGCCGATCAAGTTTTACAAGGAAAAGTAGGATTTGATCATTATATAGAAGCAGGTTCTTACCCTGTAAGTAGTTTATTAACGGGATTATTTAGTGGCTGGTCGACAGAGGGAATCATGATGTATGAAAGAGCTGCATGGTGGTTTCATATTCTTGGTATTCTAGCTTTTCTAAACTACCTACCCTACTCTAAGCATTTCCATATTATACTGGCATTTCCAAATGTTTACTACTCAAATTTAGAAGCTAAAGGCAGATTCGGTAATATGAAAGCGGTTACTGATGAAGTAAAATTGATGCTTGACCCTACAGCAACACCGTCTGAACCTTCTGATGAACCAGTTAAGTTTGGAGCAAAAGATGTCCAAGATTTAAGTTGGAAAAGTTTACTCGATTCATATACATGCACTGAGTGCGGACGATGCACCTCATCTTGTCCGGCTAACCAAACAGGTAAGTTGCTTAGTCCTCGTGCTATAATGATGAAAACTCGCGACCGGCTTGAAGAAGTAGGCAGAAACGTTGATTCTAATAAGGGAAGTTTTGTAGATGATGGAAAGAGTCTTTTGCACGATTACATTTCTGCAGAAGAACTTTGGGCTTGCACAACTTGCAATGCTTGTGTTGAAGCGTGTCCGGTTAACATTGATCCACTTACAATTATTGTTGATTTAAGGAGACAGCTAGTGATGGAAGAAAGTGCTCCTCCGGCAGCATTAAATGCCATGTTTACCAATGTTGAGAATAATGGAGCACCTTGGCAATTTTCACCGGCCGACAGGTTAAACTGGGCTGAGGAGGATGCTTAATGATTAATTGCATTTGATAAAGATTTAAGACTAAAAGATACCTTTTCGATATATGGAGTTAAAAGTCAGAACATTAGCGAGTTATAATGAAGCGGGAGAAAGTCCAGATATTTTATTTTGGGTTGGGTGTGCAGGTAGTTTTGATGACAGGGCTAAGAAGGTAACAAAGGCTGTTGCGAAAATTCTTCAGGCTGCAGGTGTTAAGTATGCTGTTTTAGGAACGGAAGAATCTTGCACTGGCGATCCTGCAAAGCGCGCTGGAAACGAGTTTCTATTTCAAATGCAGGCGATGCAAAATATCAACATCATGAACGAATATGGTGTAAAAAAGATTGTAACTGCTTGTCCTCATTGCTTTAACACTTTAAAAAACGAGTATCCAGAATTAGGTGGTCATTATGATGTAGTTCACCATTCACAATTAATTAAGACCCTACTGGAAGAAGGAAAAATAAGGGTTGAAGGCGGACAATTCAAAGGAAAGAAAATCACTTTTCATGACCCGTGTTATTTAGGAAGAGCTAATGGAGAATATGAGGCTCCTAGGGATGTTTTGTCAAAGCTAGATGCTGAGCTGGTTGAAATGAAACGTTGCAAGAGCAACGGATTATGCTGCGGAGCTGGCGGAGCGCAAATGTTTAAAGAGGCCGAGCCAGGTGAAAAAGAGGTTAATGTTGAGAGAACTGAAGAAGCCATTGCGACCAATCCAAAGGTTATTGCAGTGGGTTGCCCTTTTTGCAATACCATGATGACAGATGGAGTGAAGCTTGCAGAAAAAGAAAGTGAAATACAGGTATTGGACATTGCCGAAATGATTGCCAGTGCTGCAGACTTATAATTATGGAAGACTTTTTATCACGTTTAGGAGATACTGACAGAGTTTGGGTTTACCAAGCTGAGCGCTTTTTAAGTGAGCAAGAAACTGCAATTGTTCGTCAGTCGGGATTAAATTTCACTAACGCTTGGGCAGCTCATGGCAAAAAACTTAGAGCAGGAGTTGAAGTATTACATAATTTACTTGTAGTTGTTCATGTAGATGAGGAGCAAGCTAAAGCTAGCGGATGTTCTATTGATGCCTCTGTTCACTGGATTACGAAACTTGGAAAAGACCTTGGAATTAATTTTCTAGGACGAACCAATGTTGCTTATTTCGATGCCGAAGAATACTTAAAAGTTGCAAATTTAAATGAATTTGAGGAGCTTATCAATCAGGCTGAAATAGACGAGAACACTCGTGTTTTTAATAATATGGCTTTCTCCGGAAAGGATGTAAAACATGCTTGGTTGCTCCCCGTAAAAGAGAGTTGGCATGCACGATATCTAAAGGTTCAGGAAATAAAATAATTACATATATCAAAATTCTTTTTGCAGAATAGGTTTTTTTCCTATTTTTGCATCCCAATTTTCAGCATTGAGAATCATTATGAAAGCAGATCTTCACCCATCAAATTATCGTCTTGTAGTGTTTAAGGACATGTCGGACGAGTCTATGACATTAACAAAATCATGTATTGATTCAAAAGAAACGATTGTTTGGGAAGACGGAAATGAATATCCGCTTGCTAAGCTTGAAATTTCTGCTTCATCTCATCCTTTTTACACAGGAAAGATTAAGCTTGTTGACACAGCAGGTAGAGTTGATAAATTCCGTAATCGTTACAAAGAGCATAAAGGCAAATTAAATATGTAATTTGCTTCAGCATATTATTTTATAAAAGCCTTCCACATGGAGGGCTTTTTTATTTTTGTGATATATGAATCTCATCTTATTCGACGACTCCCGCCGTGAGCACTTGCTCCCTTTAAGTTATACGCGACCTATTGCTGAATTTAGAATAGGAATTCTAACCATTAGGGAAAAATGGGAAAAGCACCTCGGTTTGAAGGCTTCGTTCTTATGCGAAAGCTATTTGGAAAAGAAATTCCCACTTATTAAAACCGATAGTAATTTGTTGATTTCGGGAACAATACTCCCAGATGAAATGCTGGTAAAGCAAATCAATGGATTAAATCCAGGACAGGCTATCGAGTATCAAGAAGAGTTGATTGCAATTCGATGCGCGGAAAATATAAGTCTAGATAAGGCAGACTATGAAGTGAAGGTTTATGAATCGGAACTTCTAAGGATTAATAACCTTTGGGATATTTTTGATTTAAATGACAAAGCACTTAGAAGTGATTTTACTTTACTGACAAAAGGGCGCAAATCGGCTGACATTTCTCCAGATAATAAAATTATTGGAAATGATTTCTTTGCTGAGGAAGGAGCGATAGCATACAATGCAATATTTAATACCACTACAGGGCCTATTTATCTTGCAAAAGACTCTGAAGTTTGGGAAGGAAGCGTCATCAGAGGACCTTTTTCACTTGGTGAACATAGCATTGTTAAGCTGAGTGCTAAAATTTACGGAGCAACAACTGTTGGTCCTGAAAGCAGAGTTGGTGGCGAAGTAAACAACAGCGTAATATTTGGATTTTCCAACAAAGGGCATGATGGTTTCTTAGGCAATTCAGTCATAGGAGAATGGTGCAACATTGGTGCTGATTCGAATAATTCGAATTTGAAAAACAATTATGCGGAGGTAAAATTGTGGAATTACCCAAAGCAAGGCTTTGTATCTACAGGTCTTCAATTTTGTGGCTTAATCATGGGCGACCATAGCAAGTGTGGTATCAATACAATGTTCAATACTGGAACTGTTGTAGGGGTGAGTTCCAATATTTTCGGCTCTGGTTTCCCAAGAAATTTCATCCCTTCATTTAGCTGGGGCGGTGCTCAAGGAATCACAGAATACAAACTTGAAAAAGCAGCTGAAACTGCCGAAAAAGTAATGGAAAGGAGGCATATTGCCTTTGATGAAACTGAGCAGAAACTCTTATCTGATGTCCACCGTTTGACAGCCACTTACCGTCAAGGCGGTTAATTTCTTTGGCATAAGGCTTGACCCTTAAGTTTATTACGTCAAAAGCGGAATAAATCTGCTGAATTATGACGATTTGTCACACATTGTTCTAGAAATTAATGAGCGAAAATCTAATGTTTAATCGTATTCACCTGAATAACATAGTTGACGACGATTCAGAATTTATTCCACTATTGTCGAGTGAAGATGAGGAGCAGATGAATACGGAAGAAACTCCGTCGGAACTAGCTATTCTTCCTTTAAGAAATACTGTCCTATTTCCTGGAGTAGTAATTCCGATTACTGTTGGAAGAGATAAATCTATTAAGCTTATCAAAGACGCTTATAAATCAAATAAGATTATTGGTGTTGTTTCTCAAAAAGATATCGGTATTGAGGATCCAAACTTTGATGACCTTAATCGTGTTGGAACAGTTGCTCTAATTGTTAAAATGCTTAGAATGCCTGATGGTAACACTACCGTAATTATTCAAGGTAAGAAGCGTTTCCACCTCGATTCTTTAACACAAGAAAACCCTTATTTCAAGGCTAAAATCACTCCTTTCGTAGAAACAAGGCCAAATTCTGATGAGAAAGAATTTCAGGCGATGATTTCTTCCATGAAGGATATTTCGCTTCAAATTATTCAGCAATCACCGAACATCCCTTCTGAGGCAGCATTTGCGATAAAGAATATTGAAAGTCCCTCCTTCTTGATTAATTTCATTTCATCCAACATGAATGCAGCAGTTGCTGAAAAGCAACAAATGCTAGAAGTTGCTGATTTGAAAGCGCGAGCAGAATTGGTTCTGAAGCAGCTTACGAAAGAACTGCAAATGCAGGAGCTAAAGAATCAAATCCAAAGCAAAGTCAAAATAGATATTGATCAGCAACAAAGAGAATATTTTCTGCATCAGCAGTTAAAAACTATCCAAGAAGAACTTGGCGGAAATGTTTTCGAGGAAGAACTAGATGAACTTAAAGTCAAAGCCGAAAAGAAAAAGTGGTCTGAATCTGTTAAGAAGCATTTCCAGAAAGAACTTGATAAACTTCAAAGAATAAACCCTAATTCAGCGGAATATTCAGTCCAAAGAAACTACTTGGACTTGCTTTTGGATTTGCCTTGGAATGAATATACAAAGGATAATTTCGATTTAAAGAGAGCTCAGAAAATACTGGATAAAGACCATTACGGTTTAGAGAAAGTAAAAGAGCGAATCTTAGAATATTTGGCGGTTCTGAAGTTGAAAGGCGACATGAGATCTCCTATTTTATGCTTTTATGGACCTCCGGGAGTTGGGAAGACCTCTCTTGGAAAATCAATAGCAAAAGCATTAGGAAGAGAATATGTACGCATGTCTCTAGGAGGTGTTCGAGATGAAGCAGAGATTCGAGGGCATCGTAAGACATACATTGGGGCCATGCCTGGGAGAATTATTCAGAATCTTAAAAAGGCAAATGCAGCTAATCCGGTTTTTGTATTAGATGAAGTTGATAAGATTGGAAGTGATTTTCATGGCGATCCATCATCAGCACTTCTTGAAGTGCTTGATCCAGAACAGAATAATACTTTCTATGATAATTATGTAGAGCAAGATTTTGACTTAAGCAGAGCCATGTTTATTGCAACAGCCAATAATCTAAGTACTATACAACCAGCTTTGCGTGATAGAATGGAATTAATTGAAGTGAACGGATATACCCAGGAAGAGAAAGTAGAGATTGCTCGCCAACATCTTGTGCCAAGGCAAATTGCTGAACACGGACTCACAAAAGACCAGGTGAAATTCACTAAAAAAGCTCTTGATAAGTTAATTGAAGATTATACGAGAGAATCAGGTGTAAGAGCTTTAGAAAAAAGAATTGCCAAGGTCATTCGTTCAGTGGCAAAATCCATTGCTCTTGAAGAAAATGTAGCTGATAAGCTTGATTCTCCTGATATTGTTAGAATCATGGGGCCGGCTAGTTACCACAGAGATAAATATGAAAACAATGATGTTGCTGGCGTTGTAACAGGGCTTGCTTGGACTTCTGTTGGAGGGGATATTCTTTTCATTGAAGCACTTGTGAGTAAAGGAAATGGAAAGCTCACATTGACAGGTAATCTTGGTGATGTGATGAAAGAGAGTGCAGTTATTGCTCTCGAATATTTAAAAGCGCACTCTGAAAACCTATTAGGAGTTAATCCTGAAATATTCAATCACTACAACGTTCATATTCACGTTCCAGAGGGTGCCACTCCTAAAGATGGACCAAGCGCTGGTATTGCCATGTTAACTGCCTTAGCATCTGCCTTTACTCAAAGAAAAGTGAAAGCTAAATCTGCTATGACTGGAGAAATCACATTACGTGGAGTTGTTTTGCCTGTAGGCGGAATAAAAGAAAAGATTCTTGCAGCGAAAAGAGCAGATATTCAAGATGTTATTCTTTGCGAAGAGAACAAAAAAGATGTTGACGAGATAAATCAGGATTATTTAAAAGGAGTTACATTTCATTATGTTAATAGTATGCATGATGTTCTAAAACTAGCTCTAACAAAAGAAAAGGTTAAGAATCCTGTCAAGATTGAAGTCCCTGAAAAAAAACAAAAGGAGCTAAGCATAGTTAATTAGATATGAAAAACACTGGAAACAATAGCGCAGATGACCAAAAGCACCTAGTTATTGTTGGTGGTGGTTTTGGAGGAATTGAATTAGCCAAACGTCTAAGAAAGGCGGACTTAAGGATTACGCTAATAGATAAAAACAACTACCACACGTTCCAACCACTCTTATATCAGGTGGCTTCCGGTGGATTGGGTGCTGATGCGATTGGCTATCCGTTTAGACTTATTTTTAGAGGGCAGAAGAATCTTCGATTTCTAATGACGGAAGTAGAACATATAGATGCTTCCAAGAAATTTCTTAGTACGACTTCTGGAAAAGTTAACTATGACTTTTTGGTTTTAGCAACTGGTTCTACAACCAACTATTTTGGGAACAAACTTCTAGAAAAATATGCAATGCCTTTGAAAAGCATTCCGGAAGCATTAAATCTCAGGAGTGATTTGCTTCAAGAATTCGAACAGGCAATGCTTACAGCAGATCCTGAAAAAAGAAAAGAGCATCTTACATTTATTGTCGTTGGAGGCGGTCCAACAGGTGTTGAAACTGCTGGCGCATTGGCCGAATTCAAGAAGTTTGTAGTTCCGCATGACTATCCTGGCTTGAATGCAGAAGAAATGGTTGTGAAGCTTGTAGAAGCAGCACCCAGATTGTTAAATGGCATGTCAGATCACGCAGCTCAAAAGTCCAAAAAATACCTAGAAGAATTAGGTGTTGATGTAGCGCTCAATAAAATAGTAAAGCAATATGATGGCTCACTCATTCAATTTGAGGACGGGGAAGAAATAAGAAGCAGAACCCTCATTTGGTCGGCTGGAGTTAGGGGTCAAGTTATTGACGGCTTAGCGGAAGAATCGGTTGAAAAAAGTCGATTTATGACGGATGAATTTCTAAGGGTTAAAGGTGTTGAGGATGTATTTGCCATTGGAGATGTTGCAGGCTTGATAACTAATGATACTCCAAAAGGTCACCCAATGGTTGCGCCAGTTGCAGTTCAGCAAGGTGCGCTAGTTGCTTCTAATTTGAAAAAGTTGATTGCGGGGCAAACGAATCTTAAGCCTTTTAAATACAAGGATAATGGTTCAATGGCCACTGTAGGTAGAAACAAGGCTGTTGTAGATTTATCATTTTGGAAGTTCGGCGGATTCTTCGCTTGGCTTATTTGGATGTTTCTTCACCTTATGCTGTTAGTTGGATTCAGAAACAGACTAGTGGTCTTTATTGACTGGATGTGGAATTATTTCAGCTATGAAAGAGCCCTTAGACTTATTGTTAGGAAGTACGATACAGGTATTAAGGAGCAACTTGAAGATAAGACATTCGTCTAAGCAATCACCTTCTTGGCAGTATCTCTAAAGAATGATAGCATCTGGTATTCGGATAATAAATTCAGTTCCTTCTCCTTCAGAGGATTCGACTAGTATTTCTGCATTCATAATTTCTACAAGACGTTTTACGGTATTTAATCCGATACCGGTTCCAGGAACTCCATACCTATCATTTCGCTGGAGTTTAAAGAACATCTTAAAGATTGATTCCTTTGCATGATCAGGAATACCCGGCCCGTTGTCGCTCACGGAAATCATTAATTTTTTACCTTCGGCAAGTGCTGTAACTCTAACTAACCCTTCTTGCTTGTCATTATATTTAATGGCATTAGAAACAAGATTCTGGATAATCTGGTGCAAAAGAGTTGAATCGAGAAGTACTTTAGCTACTTGAATATCAGTTATTACATGAATATCCTCCGGAGGAGAACAAAAAGAAATTACTTTTTCAATAAAATCTTCAAGTATAATTTCCTGTGAATTAATTGATCGCTGTCCGCTTAGCGTATGATTTAAGATTCCATCTACTAATCTAAATGCGTGCTCAGCTTTATTTTTCAGGAGCACCAATGCGTTCTCGGCCTCATTGCTTAATTTCCCATTGCTTTCTTCAAAAATCATTTCAGAAAGGGCAGCCATCCCACGAAGTGGAGACTTTAAATCGTGAGAAACAAGATGTGCAAAGCGTGAAAGCTCTTCAGTTTTAAGCTCTAACTCTTCTTGCTTCTTTTTTAGGGTTGAAAGGCTCCTTCTTAATTCAAGTTGAGCAATAACCTGATCTGATAAAGCTGTAAGTGCTTTTTTTTGATCATCGTTCAATTCATTCGGCTTAGTATCAATCACACAAAGTGTTCCCAAGGCAAAGCCTGAGCTACTAACTAATGGAGCTCCGGCATAAAAGCGTATATTAGGATTACCCTGAACCAAAGGATTATCAAAAAACCGCTCATCCTTTGAAGCGTCGTTAACCAGCATTAATTTTTCCGGATTATTAATTGCGTGAGCACAAAAAGCAACATCACGAGGTGTTTCGGAGGCATTAATTCCCTTACTAGACTTAAACCACTGCCTGTTGACGTCAATTAAAGAGACTAAAGAAATTGGTGTACCACAAATCTGAGCTGCAATAAAAGTGATTGCATCAAAAGCGTCTTCAGGAAGAGTATCTAGGATGTCGAATGACCTCAGATCTTCTAGCCTTTCGGACTCATTTTCTGGTATATGCGGCGATTCCATAATGATTAAATACGACAGGATAAACTTTTGTTTGTTGCTTTAGTTTCAATACTTGTTAACAATTCTAGACTTATTTTAAGCTCTTTAAAAGGACGATTTTGTTACTTTAAATAGCCAGAGAACAGAGCCGATAGTATAAACTGTAAGAATTATTATTACAATAGAATCGATGCTAAAAGTGAGAATAACGCAAGGCATCAATGAAATAATTCGAATACATTCGAAATGCATTTTGAATTTATTGCCTTCAAGATACTTACCCAGACTAACAATTGCAAACAAACTCCATAAAATCAAAGGAATTAATTGAGTGAGTTTCATTTTAGCCTCACTGAAAAGCAAAATTGAGGACACTGCTAGAACGATTGCAAACTGAACAATAGCATACACTTTATTCTCATTTGTGAGAAGTAATTCAAATTTCTTCCTGCCGGAAGGATTTGGGATATTGATTTCCTTAATCCCAGGTTTCCAACCTGGCGAAGCAAAAAACACTTTAAACTTGTCCTTAAAACCGCTAGCTTCGTTAGCGGTCTGAAGAATTTCCTTCCAATAATGAAAATTTGCCCAAAGGGGATTCCAGCTGTTAAAGGGAACCGTGATGCCATAAATAACAGGTTGGTCTTCCTTAATAAATGTCCCAAACATTCTATCCCAGATAATCAAAGTGCCACCGTGGTTTTTATCAATGTATTCTGGGTTTGAACCATGGTGAACTCGATGATGAGAAGGCGTATTGAAAATGTATTCGAACCATCCCATATTCTTTATCAACTCGGTATGAATCCAAAATTGATATAATGTGTTAACGGCAATAACTGTAACGGTTACAAGAGGATCGAAACCAATTATTGCTAAAGGCAAGTAGAATAAGTTGGAGAAAAAACTTTGAAACCAAGATTGTCTAAGTGCAACGCTTAAATTATAATCTTCACTTTGATGATGTACAACATGAGTCGCCCAAATTGCATTTACTTCATGACTCATTCGGTGAAACCAGTAATAGCAGAAGTCCACACCAACAAAAAGAACAAGCCACCAATACCAAGTAGATGGAATAGTGAACAATCTAGCATTCTCAAAAAGCCAGAAATAGCTAAATAGGATGATTGTTTTGAATAAAATTCCTGTGATTTGCTGACCTATGCCGCAGGAGATATTGGTAATTGCATCACTTAACCTATATAGTTTGAGGCTTTTGTACCAAGACCAAAAAACTTCTAGCCCGATGAGAATGAAAAAAATCGGAACAGATAAAGCAATGTAGTTAGGTTCCATTCTTCAAAATTAACTCAAACTCCAATTAAAATGAAGCCTCATTCCTTTGTCTAAGTTAATTTGCTAAATCAACCTTAGGAGCATAGGTCCTTTTAAAATAAATACAAGCTGGGATCAGCACTACAACCGAAAAAAGTGCCAAATACCAATCAGAATTTGACGCACCTGGCTCCTCAAAATTGAGAGGCAGAAGTCCTTGCTGCTGAGCAAAACTTAGGCTTACCGCAAAAGCATTGTTTGCGAAATGGGCTGCAATAGGAAACACTAATGACTTACTCCAAAAGAACAAATAGCCTAAAAAGGCGCCTAAAAGGAGCCGCGGGATAAAGCCGAAAAACTGAAAGTGAATGAAACTAAAAAGGAAAGCAGTGACCCATACGGCAGCATGTTCATTTTTAATGATTTTACCCAAAAGGGGCTGAATACTACCCCGAAAAAGCAGCTCTTCCCCAATTGCGGGTAGCACTGCCATGATAAAAAGTGTAAGAATATAATCAGGCACTGAATTCATATTAAGAAAAAGATCGGTTATCCTTTCTGCCTGAATTTCACGTTGTTCCATCCAAGCTTGAACATTAGAAAGTGCCTCAGGAAAATTCAAGGCGGCATTCCATTGGGCCAAAGTATTGACCAGCGGAACCTGAAAAATCATTACAGCCATGCAAAAGAGACTTCCATTTATCAAAAGCATATTGGAAGGTTTGGCACTTACATAAAATGAGGTTTTGAAGTAGTTTCTAATGAATAGTGAGGGTATTATAAAAACTCCAAACGAGGACAAGATTTGGGAAACTCTTAAAAATCCAATAGCTCCTGGCAAACTGGGGTCATTTGCAAGCGTATTGAGGTCTTCAGTGGAATAGCCCCAAACCAAGGAACCAAAAACTAAACTGACTATGGATGCTAAGGATAGGCCTGTAAAAACAAGGATGAACAAAAACAGAAACTGTTTTTGAGGACTAGCATTTTGCAAAGAGTTAGATCTAATAAATTCTTGTTCATTCATCTGGTTGGCTTGTAGGTCTAATGAACTGATTAAATTGATGCGCAATCTACATAAGATTCTGATTTCCTTGAAGAAGAGCAATAACCTAATTACTAAGTCGCTTAGATTTCATACTTTTGCAGCGATTTTAGCATGGTAAAAATAGGCGATATAGAACTGGGGGATTTTCCATTGCTTCTTGCTCCGATGGAGGATGTGAGCGATCCACCATTTAGACTTGTATGTAAAAAATACGGGGCTGACATGATGTATACAGAGTTTATTTCTTCGGAAGGACTCATTCGGGATGCTGTTAAAAGCACGAAAAAGCTCGACATATTTGAATATGAGAGACCTATTGGCATTCAGCTATTCGGCAGTGATATTGAATCTATGCGCGAAGCCGCTGAAATTGCTGCTCAAGCCAAACCTGATTTAATTGACATTAATTATGGCTGCCCGGTAAAAAATGTTGCATGTCGTGGTGCAGGTGCTGCATTACTGCAGGATATCCCCAAGATGGTAGCAATGACCAAGGAAATTGTGGATTGCACAAATTTACCTGTTACTGTAAAAACCCGATTGGGCTGGGATGACACTACCAAAAACATTGGTGAAGTTGCTGAAAGGCTTCAGGATATTGGGATTAAAGCTTTGAGCATACATGGTAGAACTCGTGCTCAGTTGTACAAGGGTCCTGCCGACTGGACATTGATTGGAGAGGTGAAAAATAATCCGCGCATTCAGATTCCGATTTTTGGAAATGGAGATGTTGACACACCTGAGAAAGCTCTAGAAATGAGAGATCGCTATGGAGTTGATGGTGTAATGATTGGCAGGGCAAGTATTGGTTACCCGTGGATTTTCAATGAAATAAAGCATTTCATGAGATCAGGCGAGCATTTAAGTCCTCCAACTATAGCTGATAGAGTGCAAGTTTGCCGCACTCATCTTGATGCTTCCATCGAATGGAAAGGTCCTGTTTTGGGCATTATTGAAATGAGAAGGCATTACACGAATTACTTCAAAGGGATTCCACATTTTAAGGAATACAGAATGCAATTAGTTACCCTGAAAACGTATGAAGAAGTATCAGCCGTTCTCGATGAAATTGATCAGGTTTTGGGTAGAACCGAATTACTAGTAAATATCTAATTATGTTTCAGCAGCCAGCCAATAAGACCGAACTTGGAGAATTAGGTGAGTTTGGTCTCATCAAGCAACTTACAAAAGACATTGAAATAAAGAATGTGACAAGTATTGTTGGAGTTGGAGATGATGCTGCGGTTCTGAATTTCGAAGGTAAAGATGTGCTTATTACCACGGATATGCTTCTTGAGGCCGTTCATTTTGACCTTACCTACATGCCTTTGAAGCATTTGGGCTACAAGGCCGCCGTTGTAAATTTTTCTGATATCTATGCCATGAATGGCAAACCAGAACAGATTACAGTTGGAATAGCCGTTTCGAATAGATTTCCAGTTGAAGCATTGGAACAACTATATGAAGGAATAAGTCTGGCTTGCACTAATTATGGTGTTGACCTAGTTGGTGGAGACACAACATCATCAAAGGCAGGTCTTATTATAAGCATTACTGCAATTGGAACTGTGGACAAAGGAAAATCAGTGCTAAGAACAACTGCTCAAAAGGGTGATTTATTAGTTGTTTCTGGTGATTTAGGTGGAGCATACATGGGTCTCCAGCTTCTTGAAAGAGAAAAATCTGTATTTATGGAGGCTCCGGGTACACAGCCCGATCTAGAAGGTTATGATTATATTCTTGAAAGGCAGCTTAAGCCTGAGGCAAGAAGGGATATCATCGATTTCTTGAAGGAAAAAGAAGTGACTCCAACTTCGATGATTGATATTTCAGATGGATTAAGTTCTGAAATATTTCACTTATGCGATGGCTCTGGTTTAGGATGCAAATTATATGAGGAAAAGATTCCAATAGACCCAACTACATACAATTTGGCTCGAGAATTTGGAATTGACCCTACTGTTTGCGCCTTAAGCGGCGGAGAAGATTACGAATTACTTTTCACCATTTCTCAGGATGATTATGAGAAAATTAAAGGCTCAATGCTTATAACAGTTGTTGGGCATATGTCCGATTCGGCCGAAGGCAAACTACTTATTGATAAAAATGGTGGAGTTCACGACCTGAAAGCTCAGGGGTGGAAATCTTTCTGATTATAAGATTTTTTCAAGAGCAAAAGTCTGAATCGCTTTAATGCATTCTTGTTTTTGCTCAATAAAACCAACATGTCCGCAATTTTCTAATACGGTAATTATTGCATCAGGACGAAGTCTGTGCATTTCTTGCACCCTTTCTAGAGGAATCAGAAAATCATCTTGTCCAGCAATGTACATCAGCGGAAAATTTGCGTTTCTAAGTACTTCTGACCTATCAACTCGATCTTTCATCCCGCGAATAGCGGCAGTTATACCTTCTTTTGGTTGTTTTGCTGCAATTTTGACCAACTTAAAAATGCGCTTAGAAGCTTTCATTCCACTTCTTTCGAAGAAAAGGTTGGGAATTACTGATGTGATGTACTTCATTTTATGCGCTTCAGCTGCTTTAATGGAACGCTCTCTATCGATTTTTCTTTCCGGCGTATCTTCAAAACACGTTGAACTAAAGAGCACTAGCCCTTTCACTTTGTGGGGAAAAGTTTCAGCAAAAGCCAAAGCAACATAACCGCCCATAGAATGTCCAACAATTAATGCTTCTATCACGCCTTCGGCCTCAAGAACGGCACGAACCACATCTGACATGAATTCCATAGAATGGGTCTCGCCAAATGTACTTGACTTTCCATGACCTGGAAGATTAATTCTTATAACCCGGAATTTCGAGGAAAGCTTGCTGACAAATGGTCGCCAGATTTTGGCAGTTTCCATAAACCCATGAAGAAAAACAATTGCAGGACCCTGACCTTCTGCTTTGTATCGTATTGTTCCGTTAGAAAATGAAACCTGCATGAATTTATTTAGGATAGGCGAGCCAAATTACAATAAAAGATAAACTAAATATAGTCCAATGAAATGATAACATTGGATGAGATGAAAAATCGCTTGTGAAGGTGCAATGGTTTTTCGTCCTTTGCGCGCCGAGAACGATGGATTTCTCGGTTATATAAACATCAATAAATCAAACTAATGAAAAAAATTAAAGTCGCTAACCCTGTCGTTGAGCTTGACGGTGATGAGATGACAAGGATCATCTGGCGTTTTATTAAGGACAAATTAATTCTTCAATACCTAGATCTTGATATTAAATATTACGATTTAAGTATGGAATATCGTGATGAAACCAATGATCAGGTAACAATTGATGCGGCTGAAGCGATTAAAAAATATAACGTAGGTATTAAGTGTGCAACCATTACTCCTGATGAGGAAAGGGTAAAAGAATTTGGGCTCAAGCAAATGTGGAGAAGCCCTAATGGAACCATCAGAAACATTCTTGACGGCACGGTATTCCGCGAGCCGATAGTTTGTAGCAATGTTCCTCGCTTGGTGCCCAATTGGACTGCCCCTATTTGTATTGGCCGTCACGCATTTGGAGATCAGTATCGTGCAACAGATTTTCTAACTAAAGGCAAAGGCAAGCTGACTATAAAGTTTGAATCTGAGTCTGGAGAGGTTAGTGAATTTGAGGTCTACAACTTTAAAGGAGATGGCGTTGCTTTAGCGATGTACAATACAGACGAATCTATTGTAGGATTTGCGAGAGCTTGCTTTAACCAAGCAATTGGTAAGAAATGGCCTTTGTACTTAAGCACTAAAAATACTATTCTTAAAAAATACGACGGTAGATTCAAGGATATATTCGAAGAAGTGTATCAGCAGGAGTTCAAATCAAAGATGGATGAAATAGGTATAACCTACGAGCACCGTCTTATTGATGATATGGTTGCTTCGGCGCTGAAATGGAATGGTAATTTTGTTTGGGCATGTAAAAATTATGATGGAGATGTTCAAAGTGATACTGTAGCTCAAGGATTTGGTTCTCTTGGTTTAATGACGTCGGTTCTTGTAACACCCGATGGAAAAACAATGGAAGCGGAGGCTGCCCATGGAACAGTTACTCGTCACTATAGAATGCATCAGCAAGGCAAGAAAACCTCAACAAATCCAATTGCAAGTATTTTTGCATGGACAAGAGGATTAGAACATAGAGGTAGATTAGATGGCAACGATGCACTTATAAAATTCTGCAAAACACTAGAAGATGTGTGTGTTGACGTTGTGGAGAGTGGTAAAATGACTAAAGATCTTGCTGTTTGCATCCATGGCAATAAGGTTAGCGAAGATCAGTACTTGAATACCGAGGATTTCTTAGAGGCTCTTAACACTGAGCTAAGTAAGAGGTTATCGTAAATTAATTTAGTTGAAATAAAAAAGGCAGCTTTAGGGCTGCTTTTTTTATGGTATAAAACAAATCAAGGTGCTGATTTTACTTTCCTCTATTTGAAGATAATAACAACCAGAATCTAATACGGCAGGCTTCATAAAACCCGAGAATATTAGCTTTCCATTGGAAGAATACAACTTCCATGAATCATTGTTTGGTAGCACTGAATGAACTTCGTCCATTGTTTTACACACTAAAGCTTTAGTAACATGTTCATTGAGTGACTCAGTTTCATTGAGGTTTGTAATAGCACTCATTTTTTCTTGCATAAAATTGCTCATTAATTCAATTTCTTCATTCCAGTGTGGGAAACATGGATGATGCAAATTATGCGGGCAAGTATTCTCTTGATAGACATATTGCTGAACTAATTCTTGAATTTGAAATTGGTTTACTTGTTCAGAAGTCCAGCCGCATGATATTGGATAGAATTCTTCGCAATTATCAATATTCCACCAAGCTCTAGATGTGTTTACAGGAACCAAATACGGATCATTCTCATTGTTGAAAGCTAGTACAGGCTCGTTGTTGCCAAGGCTGAGCAGGTCAGGAAAAAGCATGGAAGAAGAAAATGTGATAATTCCTTTGTAGGAAGGGTCGCGATAAAAGCCTGGTAGGTTGCCGAGATCGGGTCTTGAAAAAGTTTGATTAGTAGCATTCATGATGCTATCTATACTTGAGCATGCATCGGGTTTTTCATTTTCTTGATCAAGAAAAGCAGCTCCAGCAGCAGTATACCCACCTGCACTCCAACCACAAAGGAAGATGAGACTCGAGTCTATACCGAACAGTTGACTATTATTTTTGAAAAAAAACGTTGCATTTTGGCAATCCTCAATTGCACGATACCAAGCTCTAATAGCTTCAGAAGTATCAGCTGAGCAGTAACCTTCTCCAAACCATCCCATTCTATATTGAATTGATGCTGCTAGGTATCCTCTTGAAGCAAATGCCTGACAAACAGAATCCATAAGAGTGGGGTCACCAGCAATGAAACCTCCTCCATGAATACAAAGAAGCAAAGGCTTCGTTTGGCAATCGTTCTCGGTTGCATTCCATATTCTGACTGATAAATCCGTGAAGGAGCCATCAAATCGTTCTTGATTGGATGCATAAACTGTATCCGTTATTGAAAACTGATTGAAGAGCTCTTCATCGAATTCGTAACAAGTGCTTTGTGCTGATGAGTCAATCCAAAATACATTAAGGCAGAAAAATATAATTAAAGGCCTAAAAACTCTATTCGGATTCATAGTATCGTTTAAAATAATACAGGGAAATTAGGTTGGATTATCTACCTAATAAAACTGACTAAGTATTATTATTAACAATGATTCAAATCCTTATGTCTTTCACAACCCATTGGAGATTCACATTGCCATTCCAGTGGTTTTCATCTAATGAATAACAGACATCAATAGGGAAACCGTTAGAAACTTTATCATAAAACTCAGGTTTGCTAAATGCTATTGCATCATAAAAAGGTTGTCCGGCTTTACCAAGTTTCATTTTCAGGTGCTTAACCCCAACAATTTTAGCATAGCCTGAATCTATAACTGATCGACTAAGAAATACAGGTGACATGTTTCCAGGCCCGAAAGGTGAGAAGCGTTTCAGAAGTTTGTATAGCGAAGGAGTAATGTCTTTAGGCTCAATTTCTATATCAATCTCAACTTCCTCTGTTTTTTGTTCTTCGAGTATTGATTGGCTAACCACTTCCTCAAATTTAATTCTGAACCCAGCAAGATTTTCTGGTAATAAAGTTAAACCTGCCGCAGCCTGATGACCTCCAAATTGTTCTAGAAATTCAGAGCATTTTGAAATAGCTGCATGGATATCAAAACCTTTAACAGATCTGGCACTTCCTGTTATTACGCCCTTTGAGTAGGTGAGAATAATTGTTGGTCTATAATAATTCTCCATTACTCTAGATGCTACAATACCAACTACTCCTTTGTGCCAATCTTCCTTATACAACACTGTGCTTGCAGCAAGCTGATTATCAGGTGATGAATCTAGAATAGCCAAGGCTTCATCAGTCATTCGCTTATCATAATCGACCCTTTGCATATTAAATTCAGTAATCTTAGAAAGTGAATACTTTAGATCTTGATCTGTTTCAGCCAAAAGAAGGTCAACGGCAGTTTTGCCATGGTTAATTCGACCAGCGGCGTTGATTAAAGGAGCTACCTTGAAAACAAGATCACTGATTTCTATTTCCTTAGTGCTCGGTGAGCTTCCCGGCTTTTCTCTGGAACTAAGAATATAACGGATATTTTTGCTCCTTCCCGAATTAATAATTGAAAGACCTAATGAAGCAAGACTTCTGTTTTCACCGACTATTGGAACAATATCAGCAGCAATAGAAAGCACGACCAAGTCGAGATAATGCAAAACACTTTCTTCGATTCGGTTAATTTGATTATACGCCTGAATCAGTTTGAAACCTATGCCTGCTCCTGAAAGTTCTTTGAAAGGGTATTGGCAATTACTTTTCTTTGGGTCAAGCACAGCAACAGCATCCGGAATTTCATCACCTGGAAGGTGGTGATCACAAATAATAAAGTCTATCCCTTGCTCCGAAGCATACTTTACTTTATCTACGGAACGAATTCCGCAATCTAATGCAATAATGAGTTTACATCCCAGCGAAGCTGCTCTATCAATACCAACTGTTGAAACTCCATAACCCTCTTCATAACGATCAGGAATATGAAAGTAAATTCTATCAGGAAATATGTTTTTAAAGTATGAATAAACTAGAGCTACCGAAGTAGTGCCATCTACATCATAATCGCCAAAGATCAGAATGCTCTCTTGATTAGAAACCGCTTTTTCAATCCTGTCAACTGCTTGGTGCATTCCCTGCATTAGAAATGGGTCGTGCAGTTGGTTTTCTCCTGGAGAAAAGAATTGTTTAGCAGCCTCAAATGTGTTAATACCTCTTTGTATTAGTAAATTGATAATTACATCATCAACTTTAAGTGATTCTTTCAGGCTTCTGAACACCTCAGGGTCAGGTTTTTCTGCTAATTTCCAAAGTTTGGTAACAGGTAAAACATCAATCATAGAGTTCGATTTTAGACTTCCTCTTAGAATAAAGAGAAACGGAACTCAAACTTAACCTTTTAAAAACGACCATAAAAATGAAAAAGCTCAACTGAACAATTATTTTTCAACCGCTCTGTTTATAAAAAGCTTTTGTTTCCATGTATCATTGCATCGGAAAGTCCATAAAATTTATCCAACTCTCCAAACAATTAGCGCTGAGATTGGGTTGAGCTAAAGCATGAAAAGTAAACAGGTCATAGTTATTGGTGCCGGTATCGCTGGAATTTCAGCATCCGTTCGACTTGCCCTTAAAGGCTATGATGTTACTGTGATTGAAAAGAACGCCTATGCCGGCGGAAAACTTACTGAAATAAAGCAAGACGGCTTTCGCTGGGATGCAGGTCCTTCGTTATTTACTTTACCAAAACAAGTTGATGAGTTATTTGAATTAGCGGGCGAGAACCCAAGAGATTTTTTCAATTATCAAAGGCTTCCGATTATTTGCAATTACTTCTGGAACGATGGGATGTTTTTAAGTGCTTCTGGTGACGAGCATCAATTTGCCAAAGATGTAGAAACAACTTTAGGAGTTAAAACAAAGCTTGTAGAAAACTATTTAAAGAAAAGCCGTTTTATCTATGATACAACTGCTCCCGTTTTCCTTCATCAATCTTTGCATAAGTTCAGAAACTACTTGAATTTCAAAACATTAAAAGGAATAGTGAGAATGCCACTACTTGGGATTTTTTCAATTCTAAATAATGAGAATCAAAAACAGTTGAAGCACCCTAGACTGGTGCAACTTTTCAATCGGTATGCAACATACAATGGTTCAGACCCTTATTTAGCTCCTGGAGTTTTGCAAAGCATCCCTCATCTCGAGTTTGGAGAAGGGGCTTGGTTTCCGGAGGGTGGCATGATATCTATCACCAATTCATTGGTAGGCCTTGCCAAGCGCTGTGGTGTGAAGTTTATTTTTGATACTCCGGTTGATGAGATTTTGGTCAACAGCAATTTAATTGAAGGTGTGAGATGTGGAGAGCTTGTTCATAATTGCGATTTGGTAGTTTGTAATTCTGACATCATCCCGGCATACCGGAAATTATTAGCAAAGCAGAAAGCTCCCGAAAAGATTCTTTCACAGCCCCGTTCAAGCTCGGCATTGATTTTTTATTGGGGAATGAAGGGCGTTTTTGAGCAACTTGATATGCATAATATTTTCTTTAGTGATGATTATAAAAGAGAATTTGAGCTTCTTACAGAAGGAAGTTCCATTTCGGAAGACCCAACTGTATATGTAAATATTACCTCTAACCTAAGAAAAGAAGATGCTCCTGAAAGATGTTCGAATTGGTTTGTGATGATAAACGTACCAGGAGACAAAGGACAAGATTGGGATAAG
Organism: Bacteroidia bacterium; assembly: GCA_040882555.1. Taxonomy (GTDB): domain Bacteria; phylum Bacteroidota; class Bacteroidia; order M30B66; family M30B66; genus M30B66. Next base: position 28,980 of record JBBEBC010000163.1, on the reverse strand, counting down.
TTGATAGATAAAAGTAGAAACGCTATTATTAAGAAACTGAATCTTTCACTTAAAACTGATATCGAAGAGCTGATTCACTGTGAATCGATTCTTGATCCAAAAACAATCGAATCCAAAACATCCTCCTTTGGCGGTTCTTTGTATGGAAGTAGCTCCAATAATAGATATGCGGCATTTCTTCGACATGCCAATTTTTCATCTCAGATCAAAGGTTTGTACTTTTGCGGAGGTAGCGTTCACCCTGGGGGTGGAATTCCACTTTGCCTGCAGTCGGCAAGAATTGTTTCTGATTTAATCCCTAATCAATGAGCCCTTTTGCTAAAAAACTTCCGTTTAAATTCACGGAACTTCATGGAGCATTGATATTGATTATATTCCATGTAGTTGGTATCGTTGGACTTTCAAGTTCTATAAGGCCATACATGATAGAACTTACAAGCTTTAATCTGCTTTTGAGTTTATTTGTTCTTCTTGCCTTTCATCCTAAATACTCACCAAGGTTTTTTGTTTTTGCAATTACCAGTTTCTTGATTGGATTTGGTGCTGAATGGCTCGGAGTTCACACAGGTTATCTTTTTGGAGATTATGCATATGGAAGTGTATTGGGAATTAAACTCGATGACATTCCACTAATAATTGGCGTAAACTGGGTAATGCTCTCTATAGTTTGTGGAGAAATTGTGTCTTCATTTATTCATCCAAAGGCTTTGAGAGCAATTCTCGCTGCATTGTTGATGACAGGTCTTGATTACCTTATAGAACCTGTAGCAATAAATCTTGGTTACTGGCATTGGCAAAGCTCTGAAATCCCTTTAAGTAACTACGCAAGTTGGTTTATTGTAGCTTTGCCATTGCAATTTCTTTATCAATGGTCGAGAAGCGGAAACAATCCTCTCGCTAAATGGTTATTTTTGTCACAAGTTTTATTTTTTATCGCTTTGCAGGTTTTGTAAGATGGAAATCTTGATAAACATTTTAATTGTTGTTGCCACCTTCTTTTTCATGGAGTTTATGGCTTGGGCTACCCATAAATATGTAATGCATGGCTTTTTGTGGACTTTGCATAAAGATCACCATGAGCCTCACAATCATATTTTCGAAAGAAACGATGCTTTCTTTCTAATTTTTGCCATTCCTAGTTGGTTGTGTATTATGTTTGGAATGATGAACGGTAACGACTTTAGGCTCTACATTGGAATGGGAATAGCGGTTTACGGACTTGCCTATTTCCTTGTTCATGATGTTTTTATTCACCAAAGAATTAGGTGGTTCCGTAGGAGCGACAATTGGTATTTGAGAGCTATACGAAAAGCACATAAAGTGCATCATAAAACTACAGGCAAGCAGGAATGTGAATCATTTGGGATGTTGGTTGTTGCAAAGAAGTTTTTTAAAGAGCAGCAACGTGTTTCCGGATAAATATCTTTACTTGATTCTAATGCTTGGCAGCCTAGCATATCCGCTGCTACAAAGCTTTGAGAGAAGGGTTTCTATCTACAAAAAATGGAAACATATGTTTCCAGCTATTTTAATCACTGCCGGATTTTTCATTATTTGGGACGAGTTTTTCACTCGAATCGGTGTTTGGAGCTTTAATGATAAATACACATTAGGTATTTACATCGGAAGCCTTCCACTTGAAGAGTGGTTATTCTTTATTGTTGTTCCATATTGCTGCTTTTTCGTCTATTTCGTTGCAGATTATTTTATTAAACGAGATATTTTCAGGGATTCGAACCGTGGAATTGCAATCGTTCTAAGCATCATTTTAATTGTTGTTTCTGTAATTTACAGAGATAGATGGTATACTTCAGTTACTTGTATATTACCTGCTTTATTATTGCTTTATCTTGTTTTTGTTGCAAGAGTAAAATATCTCGGACGCTTTTTTCAAGGCTATCTTTTCAGTCTTATTCCATTTATATTAGTGAATGGAGTCCTCACCCAAAAGCCTGTTGTTATATATAATAACTTAGAGAATAGTGGTATTCGAATTAATATACCTTATATCTCCAACATACCGGTTGAAGACTTGGCATATTGCCTTTTTTTACTGTTGATGAGCATTAGTTTATATGAAATGTTTGCTGCAAGAAATAAGAGAGATATTCCACTGCGATGAATTGCTGAGAAATAGTGTATTTTTGAAGTCTACAATTTCAATATTTCATGAAAATTGCACCTTTATTTTTGTCAATAGCAATCGTTGCTGGCGTTTTTAGTTCCTGCCGTAATTTAGATGAATTAGTAAGTTTTAATCTTGAAACTAACGACAGTATTTTATGGATTGGAATACCCGATACTGTTCTTACTGATACATTTTTGAATAACGAGGGTTTTATTATCACTTCAAGAGAATTTGCTTTCAGTGATTATCCCAAATTTGCCTCAAACAAGACTACTCCAGGCCAAATTGAAGATGTTCAGGCCTTTAATTTCAGCATTTCGCTGGATGACGATTCGGTAACGAATTATTCATTTTGTAGAGATTTAAAAATCACACTTATCTCGGCTACAAATTCCTTTCCCGACATAGACATTTATGAGAATCCGCTTCCATTGCCCACTGAATCTTCATTTACTGCAGAAATAATGGGAAATAGCAGTGATTTTTTAGCTGCTATTCAGAAAGATGATTATCGCTTTAAAACTCAGTTCATCCTTCAGGGACCAGTTCCTGATACAATCAGAATGAACTATTCGATGTCGTTCAGGTTGAAAGGTAACCCCAACGATTAAGTCATTTATTTTTTCAAATGTCTGATTCAACGCTCCGCATAACGGTAGTTGTTCCATGTTATAATTATGGCCATCTTCTAGGTGAAACGCTGACAAATTTGCTTTCTCAGTCGTTCACCAATTGGGAATGTGTTATTGTTGATGATGGCTCAAAAGACAATACAAAAGCTATTGCTGATGAATTTGCCAAAAGGGATTCCAGATTCAGATACATTTTCCAAGAAAATGCGGGCTTATCTGCGGCAAGAAACACTGGAATTAAGCACGCTAAAGCTGAATTCATTCAACTTTTGGATGCCGATGACCTTTTAAGTAGTGGGAAATTTTCAAGGCAATTGACGATTTTCGATTCTAAGCCTAATCTTGATGTGGTATACTCGGAAGTGCGATATTTTTATTCGGAAAAGCCTGAAGAATTGCATTTTACCATGGAAGGAGAAAACAAACCATGGATGAATGGAAACGATTCATCAAATCAACAGGCTTTAAAAGAATCATTGATTAAGATTAATCTTTGCGCAGTAAATGGACCTTTAATAAGGAAATCTGTCTTCGACAGGATTGGGAATTTTAATACCAAACTCAGATCTGTGGAAGATTGGGAATTCTGGTGCCGTTGTGCTTTTCAAGAAATAAGATTTATGTTTCACAACGATTCTGATTCTCATGCTTTAGTTCGCTTACACAGCAATAGTATGAGTAGAAGTGTGAAAGGGATGATGGAGGCGGCGTCTATTGCTAGATTGACAATTAATAACCTAATACTTGAAGATTCTCAATTTACAAATATGGAATTCTGGCGAAAAGAAAACATGAATGAATTAGCTTTTTTGCATAAGAGCCTTTTTGAACTTTACAAGAAAGAAGGAAATAAACAAAAAGCTTCGACTCACCTATTTTCCTTTTCAAAAATAAAAGAGGATTATCGTTATTTTATTAAGGAAAGGCTAAAACTACTCATCTCCTGAAAGTTAATGATCTGAGCGCCTTGTTGAAAACTTGTTAATGGTTTTCAATTGTCATAAACTATAACTAATTTGCACGCCCACCATCGTTTCTCAATTCATCATGAAACTAAAACTACAATCACTTATTTGCTTTTTGTTAACCGGGACAATGCTTCTGGCACAAAACTCACCAGAAAAGAAAGTTGCCACGAATAAAGACATGTCAACTTCTTTAAACAGAAAAAAAGTTAACCTCAGCATCTCTAAGTACGAACAACTTAAAGCAGAGAATAAATTAGACCGAAACATTGACTATGTAGTTTCCTATCCTGAGGGAGCAATAGATTTATCTTCGGCTAGAACATTACCTCCTTCTCAGATTTTTTCAAGTGCTTCAGGAACTTTAGTTTCTCCACCTTGCTCTTATGTTCCAACAGATGGCTTCTTAGATCCTTTTGGTGGCAATGTTTATTTTGATGATAGTCCTCCAGGAGGACCATTTGAAGTTCAGCTTCCTTTTGAATTCTGTTTTTATGGACAGACATACACTAGTTTTTTCATCAATAACAACGGAAATATAACATTTGAAGAGTCTTACAATACGTTTACGGCTCAAAGTTTTCCGGCAGCAGGAATTCCTCCGATGATTGCTCCTTTCTGGGGTGATGTTGACACTGGAAATGAAAATAATCCATTGGGTCAGATCCGATACAATGTTTATAGCGACTATGCCATTATTTCATGGGATACAGTTGCCGTTTATAGCCAAAATGGTGCTTTGAGAAATACATTTCAAGTGATAATAACAGATGGAGAAAGCACTGTTTGCCCTCCTGGGAATAATATCATCTTTATATACGGTGATATGCAATGGACTACCGGAACAGCTTCTGGAGGTACTGGAGGTTTTGGAGGTACACCTGCTACAGTTGGTGTAAATAGGGGAGATGGTGCTGATTACATCCAACTTGGATTGTTCGATGCTCCTGGAACTAATTATGATGGCCCTTTCGGAACCGTTGACCAAGTGAGTTTTCTTGACGATAATGTATTCTTTTTCAATACTTGCTTACAGCCTGGGGCAGAGAACAACATTGCACCTCTTTCAATTGGAGCTCCAATTTGTGATACAATTACAGTATGTGTGGGGTCTACTTATGACTTGAACTTTAACTTTATTCCTGTTGAGCCTGATCAAATAGTAGATGCTATCCTTCAGTCAATCGATATTTCTGGCTTATCAATAACTTCAATTACACCTGGAAGCCAATGTAGTGTTGTGGGTACATTCACGGGAACTCTAGATAACCTTGGATATAACTCAGTTATTTTCGAAGCAACAGACGATGGAACCCCTGCTGCAAACTATATTATGACGCTAACCTTTCAGGTGATAGAATCAGGCTTTGTACCAGATATTCTAGGTGTAACTAGCATATGTGCTGGCGATCCAACAACATTGTCTGTTGGTGGAGGTCAGTATGACGAATATGGCTGGTCGCCAAATGGTGAGGCCAGCCCTACTATTTCTGTAACTGAACCTGGAGAATATTCTGTTACAGTTATTATTGATGGATGTTTAGGAACATCAGAGCCTATCATAATTACTGAGCAGGAAGTTCCAACACCAGTTATAACTGGAATTACTGGAGTTTGTGGCACTAACCTCGGAGAAATTTACACGACTGAGTCTTACAATTCCTATCAGTGGAGTAATTTTAATACAAATGATACAATCGTAGTTGGAGCAGGAACATACACCGTTACTGTTACTAATGAGTTTGGATGTAGCGGAACATCAGAACAATACACTGTTGATTCCTTTACTGAAATCACACCTGTGATAACAGGTAATGACCACGTTTGCTTTGATCAACTTACTGAACTATCCACCGAAGGTGAATATACTACTTACCTGTGGTCAACAACTTCAGCTGATTCAACTGTAGAAGTTGGTGCAGGAACATACACCGTTTTTGTTGAGGACGATTTAGGCTGTTCAGGTACATCTGAGCCATTCGTAATAAATCAAACAGCTCCAGAAGCAGTGGTTGAAGGTATTATTCCTTTTTGCGAAGGTGATACAATAACGATAAATGGTGCAGGGAATTTTACTCAGTATGAATGGCGCGATGCTGATTTCAACCTGCTTAGTGAAGAACAATCACTTGAATGGACTGGTGATACATTAACGCTTATTGTTACTGACGAATTTGGCTGTTTCAGTTCTGTTCTATTTGTTATTCCATCAACGCCTCTTCCAAATGCAGCATTCTCAGCGAATCCTGCAGTGCCAATTATTTTATTGCCTGATGCCTTAATTCAGTACAGTGACGTAACAGATGCAACAGTTGGAGATCCAATTGTAATCTGGAACTATTTTATTGAACCAGCAGATGGACAATGGACTCCCGGAGTGTCTGACTTTGAAATAAATGAGCAAAATCCATTGGTTCAATTTCCTGATACCGGTTTATACTTTATAACGCTAACCTCTATTTCTGAACTTGGTTGCATTGATACTTCAAAGACATCCTTGTATGTAATTGACAACCCATTTGTTCCAAATGTATTTACTCCAAACGGAGATGGTTTTAACGACTTCCTTAAGATTCCATTCTTGAATGGTTATCCAGGAAATGAAATCCTGATTTTTAACCGTTGGGGTAAAAAAGTTTATGAAGCTAAAGATTACAAAAACGATTGGGCTGGAGAAAATTTACCTTCGGGAACCTACTTCTATGTTGTAACAGCTCCAACCCTTTTACAGGAACTCAAAGGCTCTATTACATTAATTAAAGACTAATTTCCTTAACACTTTAAAGAAATAAAAGCGGAATACCTGAACAGGTTTCCGCTTTTTGCGTTTATCGTGTACTTTTGACACCCAAATTAAGAAAGTGAAAGTTACAGACCACATTATTCAAGCTAAGGGAACACTGTTTTCGTTTGAAGTACTACCCTCACTAAAGGGAAAAGATATTCAAGATTTATACGATGGTATTGAGCCATTGCTTGAATTCAATCCTAGTTTTATAAACGTTACTTATCATCGTGAAGAGTTTGTCTATAAGAAACTCAGCAACGGATTGCATGAGAAAATTCACACACGTAAGCGTCCCGGAACGGTAAGTATCTGCGCAGCAATTAAATACAAATACGGAATCGATACAGTTCCACATTTAATTTGTGGAGGTTTTACTAAAGAAGATACAGAACTGGCCCTACTCGACATGCACTATCTAGGAATGGATAATGTACTTGCATTGCGAGGCGATCCCGTTAAAGGTGAAACACAATTTTCTCCTGAAAAATCGGGGCATGGAAATGCCTCAACCATGGTAAGGCAAATTAAAGGGATGAATAATGGCAACTATCTGGACGATGATATTGTTGAAGGAATTCCTACTGATTTCTGTATTGGCGTTGCCGGATATCCTGAAAAACACTTCGAAGCGCAGAATCTAAAGACCGATTTAAAGTACCTCAAAGAAAAAGTGGATGCTGGTGCTCACTATATTGTAACTCAGATGTTTTTCGACAATAAGAAATATTTCGCTTTTGTTGATGCTTGCAGGAAAGTAGGAATAAATGTTCCAATTATTCCAGGGCTAAAACCAATCACTACAGCAAAACATATCTCATTTCTACCAAAGACTTTCCATATTGATATTCCTGAAGCACTTGCTGATGATCTTGAGAAATGCAAAAACAACGAACAAGTGAAAGAGGTTGGAATTGAATGGGGAATACAGCAAACTAAAGAGCTGATTGATGCTGGTGTTCCATGTATTCACTACTATACAATGGGTAAGTCTGATGCCGTGAAACGAATAGTACAGGGAGCTTTTTAAGGTTGAACTTCAACCATTGCTGCTTTGCCACCAAATTCAGAAATTAAATAAACCTTACCCGACTCTGAATTATATACTGAATAGGGAAGCAACGGAAACTTGACTTCATCAACGTTTCGGGAAAGCTCAATTTGTCCATTACTATTTACTAAATCGTAACCAACCTCGCTATTTCTAAAATCAGTGAAAGCCTTACTCTTGTCTCTTACAGAAGGGTTTGAACCTTCATTTCTTAGGTTCAAAAGTGCTTGTTGCTTTGCTTTCACACTTACTATTCCAATGTAAACTCCCTCATCATCAAAAGTTCTCTGCTGATTTTCAATGATTCTATACCAATCTACCAATCCCTTTTCGTTGAAACTAATCATTAATAAATTGCCTTTAGAATAAGAATCACTGCAGGTCAATAACCCATTTCTGTAATCGGTTTCACAAATTTCTTCCTCTTTAGCTATTTCCGCGATAAACAAGGATCCATTCTTCCCCATAGGGAAAACTGAGGTTGAAACATATTCATCAAAAGAATTCCTCTGTTTTCCTGTTTGTTCGCCTGCCGACAAGCCATTTAAATCTGTATCAAAACGACTAATTCCTTTTCCTTCAATAGAACCCGATTCACGGTCAATCCTCAAATTAAACACTCCACTGTTTTTCCCTAGCTCTTCAAAATTTTCTCTGAATAAACCACTCACCAATAGCTTATCAAACTCATTGAGGACCATCCTTACGCTAGTAATTCGCTTTCCTGGAATATCTAATTTATACTCTATCAATTCATTGCCAAAAACCGGAAAAGCAAAAATGGAATAGATTTCTTCTTCATCCATTTTACCCTTAAGTAGTAAATGAAGATTTCCGGCATTATCTGTAATTTCTTGAACCACTTCTAACTCCTTCCCCGGAAAGGGCAAAACCGCTTGTAACTCACTCGCTGGTTTAAAAAGACTATCATATCTAACGAGAGAAATCTCCGTTTCTCCTTTCTTATCGAGTTCCCGAAAATGCATAGCCGAAAGAAATCCTCCATCCGGTGAAACCGAAACCCTGAAATGCTTCCTGTTAAAGGTAAAATCTAATGAACTACTTTCAAGAAGAACCCTCGGAGTGCTAACAGAGCCATCAGCCCTTAAATACCTCATCTTTAGAGCATAATCCTTTTCCTGCTTCAGGTATTCTGAACTAAAAACACAAACTGAATCATTCCAAACTTCTAAAGCTTCAGGAAAATTAGTCTGCTTGTTGTCAAATAACTCATCAGTAACTGAACGACCTATATAATTTAAATTCTTCTTATTAAATCGCTCAATTGTAACTTTATCGATTAAGCCTAAATCCTTATCAGTTGTTGCCCTAACCAAGATTATCTCGTCTTTGGTTTCTCCTGCAATAGACTGCACTTGCATTGACTTTTCTAATGAATAAGCTTCTCCAACTCTAAGAGTTTGACTAAAAGTTTGATTAAAAATCGAACTCAATGAGAATATTAGAAAAGCAGCTCGCATCAGACAATAGCTTTCTTCATCACCTCTCCAACAGCTTCATTTTTATTTGCCAGTTGACCGCAGGCTGCATCAATATCTCTTCCACGGCTTCTTCTCACATTCACAATGATTCCCTTGCTTTCGAGATAGGAAGTAAATCGGTTCAATTTTTCATCAGTTGACTTTTGAAATTCACCAGCATCAATTGGATTATACTCAATGATGTTCACCTTACTTGGAACTTTTCTCACAAATACTTCCAGATCTTTCGCATCTTCAAGACTATCGTTAAAGTCCTTGAAAAGAATGTACTCAAGCGTTGGGCGAGTGCCCGTTTTTTGGTAGAAGTACATTAGAGCATCCGCAAGAGCATCCAATGAATTACTTTCATTGATAGGCATAATTTTGCTGCGCTTCTCTTCATTTGCCGCATGAAGCGATAAGGCAAGGTTAAATTTCACCTCATCATCTCCCAACTGCCTAATCATTTTGGCAATGCCAGCAGTTGAAACTGTGATTCTCTGCGGAGACATTCCCAATCCATCAGGCGAAGTAATTCGTTCAATACTCCTAAGCACATTCTTATAATTAAGCAAAGGCTCACCCATGCCCATGTAAACAATGTTACTCAATGGAATTTGATAGTTCTCCTCACTCATCTTCCTGATCGCAACTACCTGATCTACAATTTCTCCAGCATCAAGATTCCTTAATAACTTAAGTTTGCCCGTAGCACAAAACTTACAGGTTAGTGAGCAACCGATTTGTGATGAAATGCAAGCAGTCATGCGACTTGCCGTGGGAATAAGAACACCTTCAACCACCGAACCATCGTATAATTTAAATGCCGATTTGATAGTCCTGTCGCTGCTTTTTTGCATTTCTGCAAGTTCTAATCCTTGAAGGAAAAACGATTCTTTCAGCACAATTCGCAAATCTTTACTTAAATTACTCATATCATCAAAGGAGGTAACCGACTTTTGCCAAAGCCATTCAAATACCTGCTTTGCCCTGAATTTTGGATGAGCATTACTAAGAAACCACGCTTCGAGCTCTTCATAATTAAGAGATCTTATGTCGGGCAAAGTTTTCTTCATGCCGCAAAGATACAAATCAATATCAGTGCTTTAGATTCCGATGTCTGAACCTTTCAGACCGAAATACATTTACTTTTGAGCAATGCGAATTCTTTACAGCGACATCCTATTTCCTCTTGATCAAGATCCCATTCCAAAAGGAATGCTTGTGCTTTCAGACGATGGGCGTGTAATGGACATCGTGATGCCTGAATCTAACAACTATGCCATTGAGCATGCTGAATTCTTTTCCGGAGCGCTCGTTCCTGGATTTGTAAATGCTCATTGCCACATCGAATTAAGTCACCTTCAGGGAAAAGTTGGTCAACATACCATGCTCGATGGGTTTCTTGAAAAGTTGATGCAAGTTAGAGCTGCTTCGCAGGACGAAATTATTGAAGCCGCCCAAAATGCAGATACATACTTATATAACTCTGGATGCATTGCTGTTGGCGATATTTCTAACGGTAGTTCTTCTTTTGGCATAAAGGCTAAATCGAAAATTCTGTATCATACGTTTGTTGAACTTTTTGGCCTTTCGGCCGATGTAGCCAGTACTAGCCTCACCCACGGGGAAAAACTCCTAAATCAGCTCAAGACTTTTGGCTTAGAAGGAACTATTACACCACATGCGCCTTATTCTGTTTCAGATATCCTTTTTACTAAACTTATTGAACAAAGCCGTGAAACAGGAAACACTTTAAGCATCCATCATCAGGAAAGTGAATCAGAAAAGGAATTCTTCATTTCAGGAACAGGACCAATTGAAGAACGCCTCAAAAAGATGAAGATTTCTGCACAAGGCTTCAAAATGTTTGGAGAAAGTTCCGCCAAATGGATTTCATCGCATATCCATCCTAATCAAAAAATCATGCTCGTGCATAATACATTCACAGAAGCAAATGATGTGGATTCCATCCAACAAAAAACTCAAAATGCTTGGTTTTGCTTGTGCCCAAAGGCCAATATGTACATAAGCAATCGCCTCCCTGATTTGGAAATGCTCAGAGAAAAAAAGTGCCAACTTACGCTCGGCACTGACAGTCTAGCTTCAAATAATTCGCTCGACATGTTAGATGAAATGAGAACCATTCAAACAATCTATCCTGCTATCGAATTAAATGAAATCCTGCAATGGGCAAGTCTAAACGGAGCTAAAGCACTAGGCTTGGACCACAAACTAGGTAGTTTTACTATTGGAAAGCGTCCAGGTATTGTGCATATTTCAGAAATCAATCCTAACAAATTATTAATTCTTCCGCAATCTGAGGCTCGCATGCTTTGATTGATTAAACTTGCAGATTAATCACATTACTCTATTTTTTGGTGGTGATTTTAAACTGCGATGAGCGATAATCAACTGATATTTACTTTTTTTAGACAAGCATCATACGGCCTCAGTCTTGAGGCATTTCTTGTTATGGTGTTGGAAAACAAAACTTTATCGTATCAATATCAGCGATTGGTGTTCGAAAGGTTGTCTGATTATGATTATCCCTTCACAGAAGCTCAAACCAAAGTTCTTAGAAAAATAAGTGAGCTGAGTCCTAAAAGTATCGAGTCGCAATTCAACAAGAAAAATCTCCGTTCAGCGGTATTTCTTGAAAAGTTAGCTACTAATGAAGATCAGCTTAAGATGCTATCGTCTTATTTCGACAGGCGACTTGCCATTTGTCTTGATTTATTGAAAGGCGAAAAAGTATACTGGAGAGAAAGACCAAGCGACCACCCAGGTATGGAAGAACTCTTTGTGGAAGAAAATGCGGCAGAAGTCACTTATTTCTTTGACAAATTGGATGACGGCATCAACTACAAACTAATGGTTCATCATTCAGGAAAGGCATTAAACCTTCAGATTCCAGGAACACAAGTTTTAGTGAATCAGCCATGTTGGTTGCTGAATGATGGAAAAATTTACCATTTCAATGATTCTACCGATGGTGCTAAGCTTAGTCCATTTTTAAAGTCAGAACACCTTCACATTCCGGGGAAATTATCCGATAAATTTCTAGAATCTTTCATGCTGAAAGCATCAAGGAAATTTAAGGTTAAATACAGTGGTTTCGATGTAAGTACAGAACCTGAGAATCTTGCGGCATGCTTTTCTTTAAACTCTGATCTCGATGGCAAGCCAGTTATTCAGTTGACTTATAAATACGATCGTTTTCAGGTTACTGCAGCTCAAGAACAACCTATGCTCGTTGCTGTTCAAAAAAATCAACCTGGCATAAAACTGATTCGTTATTCAAGAGATAAGAATTTCGAAAACTTGATGCACAATCAGGCTTTGAATCTGGGTTTAACTAGCATTCGACCTTCTTGGTTCTTACCTGATTATTCTAATCAGAATGACTTTAGCCAAGAACAATTGCTCGACTGGTTCACAAACAATAGCGCCGAAATCAAGGCTGCAGGATTTGAATATTCTCTTTTACTCGATAACCAGGAATATGAGCCTGTAACCCCTGTTTTGGTGAATGTACAGGTCAATGAAAATTCAGATTGGTTTGATGTGAAAGCGATGGTCGAAATTGACGGCGTTCACTATCCCTTTATCAAATTCAGAAAAAACATCCTTGAGCGAAACAGGAGTTTTAAGTTGAAAAGCGGTAAATTCATTCTCCTGCCCGAGGAATGGTTCTCACACTATTCAGACATTTTTGAATTCGGCGAAAATCATGATGAAGAACTGCGACTTCACAAGCAGCATCAAGGCTTATTGCAAGATCATCCCATTATCTCGGGAATGCTTTCTGGAGGAATAAATCAGGATAAATCTTCCATCTATTTGCAGGATGACACATCAGAAGCCGAAATCCCGAATCTTCTTGAAGCAAAACTTAGAGATTATCAGCTCAAAGGTTTTCGCTGGATGAATCATCTGGCAAGCAAGGGGTTAGGTGCCTGCCTGGCAGATGATATGGGTTTGGGTAAAACCCTTCAAGTCATCACTCTTTTGCTTAAAAGTGCAGAAACTCCATCGGGCGATAGCCTAAATAATAAAACTCCAGTAAATTCTTTGGAGCTTTTTGGGCATGCTTTATCAGGTAAAACCTCTCTCGTGGTGATGGCTCCTTCCCTGATTTATAATTGGGAGAATGAACTTCGAAAATTTGCTCCAACGTTGCACGTGCGAAAACATTTGGGCCAACGCAGAAGAACCGATACTGATTTCTTTGAAAATGCTGATGTTGTTTTGACCACTTACGGCATAGTGCGTAATGATATTTCTTTGTTAAAACAGATTCAATTTGAGCATATTGTGCTCGATGAGAGTCAGTTAATTAAAAATGCGCGCTCTGTTAGCTTTCAGGCAGTGAGGCAATTAAATGCGAAACAACGTATTGTTCTCACCGGTACACCGGTGGAAAACTCCCTGACCGACCTTTGGTCGCAATTAACCTTCCTTCAGCCAGGTTTACTTGGTTCTCAGAAGTATTTTCGACAAGAATTTGTTCTTCCTATTGAGCAAAATCAGGATGAAGGGAAACTCGAAAAGCTGAAAAAAATCATTCAGCCATTTATCCTCCGCCGAACTAAGGAAGAAGTAGCCCCCGAGTTACCCGAGCTTAGTCGCAGGGTATATTATTGCGAAATGTCTGATGTGCACAAGAAATTCTACGAGGAACAAAAATCGATTTACCGCAATAAAATCCTCGAAAGTGTGAATAAAGATGGCATGGAGAAAAGTCAGATGCTTATTCTAAGAGGCTTATCTCATTTACGCCAGATTGCTATTCATCCAAAGCTAGTAGATGCTAATTACGAAGGAGGTTCAGCAAAGATTGAGCAGGTTATATTTACTCTTGACCAGCTTAATCAAAGCAATAAAAAGGTGCTTCTCTTCTCCCCTTTTGTTAGGCATTTGAATCTTTACCGTTCTCATTTTAATTCGGCCAGCTTGCCTCACGCCTATTTAACAGGAGAGATTCCTCAAGCACAAAGAGCGCAGGTTGTAAGAGATTTTGAACTTACAAAAGGCTATTCGGCTTTCCTTATTCAACTTAAGACAGGTGGCTCAGGTTTAAATCTCACACATGCTGATCATGTTTTCCTTCTTGATCCTTGGTGGAATCCGGCAGCCGAAGAGCAAGCCATTGCACGTTCACATCGTATGGGTCAAAAACTTCCCGTTTTCGCTTGGCGCTTCATCACCAAAGACACCATCGAGGAGAAAATCTTGAAACTTCAGGAGAAAAAATCCAGGATTGCAAGTGACATTCTCGAGAAATCATCCGCATTAGGTAAAATTTCAAAAGCTGAGCTAGACGAACTATTTTCTTAAACTTTGAGCCACAGCATATAGAAGGTTTGTTGTAAAAGATTAGATTCGCACAAATCAAACTTTATGGCTCAAGCAATCGCGAGAAAGCACCCTAAGGCATTACCTTTTCTATTTTTCACTGAAATGTGGGAAAGGTTCGGATTCTATCTGATGATAGGAATCTTTCAATTGTACATGACTGCTCCTCTCGACGAAGGCGGACTGGGTTTCGACAGAAAAAATGCAGCCGATATCTATGGCACATTCATCGCTTTTGTGTTTTTAACTCCTTTTCTAGGAGGAATGCTTGCTGATAGAGTCCTAGGTTACGGTCGTTCCATCTACCTTGGAGGCATTCTTATGGGTTTAGGATACTGTGGTTTAGCCCTTGAGGGGATGACTTCATTTTACATTTCCTTATCGCTAATAATCCTTGGAAATGGATTCTTTAAACCAAACATTTCTACTCTACTAGGTAATCTCTATTCAGAAGATCAATTCAAAGTCAATAAGGATAGTGGCTACAATATATTCTACATGGGAATCAATATTGGAGCGCTGGTCTGTAATTTCATTGCTGCCTTCATGCGAAATCGATTCGGTTGGGAATTTGCCTTTTTAACTGCCGGAATAGGCATGTTCGTGGGCTTGATAATCTTCGCCATAGGAACCCGTCATTACAAGCACGCTGATATAATTAAGAAGGCAGAAAAAGAAGATATGTCGGTGATGAGAATTCTTACCGTTGTATTGTTACCTGCTGTAGCTGTCGGCATTGGTGGTTGGTTTATTCCTGGAAATATTTTAGGTTCTGACTCCACAGATGCATTCATTTTTGCAGCTATTCCAATTGTGATTTTTTATGTTTCACTTTGGGTTAGGGCTTCAGAAAAAGATAAAAGACCTATTGCAGCTCTTTTGGCAATTATGGCTGTGAGCGTTATGTTTTGGGCGGTTTTTAAACAAAACGGAACAGCACTTACCACTTGGGCTCAGTTCTACACCGATCGCGAAATGCCCGCTGCAATTGCTGAACCTGCAGAAGATTTATACATGGCCGAATCTTTAGTAAACGCTCCTGATTCTGTTGCTCATTATAATAATGAATTCCAGCTTGTTAAGAAAAATGGAGTCGCTGAAAAAATATGGGATAGGCCTGTCTATTTCAGAAATATTTCTCCTGAGAAAATGCCTCCTGAAGGTGCTAATGTAAGATTGGTGAATACAGAAATTTATCAATCTGTTAACCCTTTTTGGGTAGTTGCACTGACCCCTGTAATTGTCTTGTTTTGGGGCTTTCTTCGAAAACGAAAGCTAGAACCATCAACCCCTGGCAAGATTGGTCTTGGATTACTCATCTCAGCTTTATCAACATTAATAATGGTTTGGGCAGTTTACGCCACACATAATGGATTAGAAAAAGCTTCGGCTTGGTGGCTTATTTCCTGCTACGGTGTTATCACCGTTGGAGAATTATTCTTGAGTCCAATGGGACTTTCCGTTGTCTCAAAACTCAGTCCTCCAAGATTAACCGCCCTCATGATGGGAGGTTGGTTTCTTTCAACCTCAATTGGTAATAAACTCTCAGGAGTTTTGGCTACTTTATGGGATTCTTATGACAACAAGGCAAATTATTTCCTTGTGAATTTCTTCCTACTAGCAGGAGCTACAATCTTGATGTTCAGCCTCTTGAAATGGCTAAAGAAAATCTTTAAAGAAAACGCTGCCTAACATCTCCAATTGAATGCCACATAACCAATCTATTTCAGAGAGATTAAAGAAAGATGCTCCAGCATCTGTTATGGTCTTTCTTGTTGCACTACCGCTTTGTTTAGGTATTGCCTTGGCTAGTGGAGCTTCGGCATTTTCAGGTATCATCTCCGGGGTTGTTGGTGGAATTGTAATTGGCGCTTTAAGCGGATCTCAGATTAGTGTTAGTGGACCTGCGGCTGGACTTACCGTTGTAGTTTTAAATTCTATCGAATCTCTTGGATCATTTGAAGCGTTTCTTTTGGCCTTAGTCATTGGTGGCTTACTTCAAATATTATTGGGAATTCTAAAGGCAGGTTTTCTTTCAAACTTTTTTCCTTCTGCCGTTATCAGAGGAATGCTGGCAGCAATAGGCTTAATTCTCATTCTTAAGCAAATTCCTCATGCCTTGGGCTATGATTTCGATTTCGAAGGCGACTTTTCTTTTGCCGAAGGTCAAGACCATAATACTTTTACAGATATAGTTTTCGCTGTGCTAGAGCCAAATTTTCTAGCCATTGTTATCTGCCTTGTTTCTCTTGTCCTTATGGTTGTTTGGGATAATAAAATCAAAGAAAAACTACCTGCCTTGAAAATAATTCCGGGAGCACTGCTTGCAGTTGTAAGTGGAATGATTATTAACTACCTCGCTCAATTTGGAAGTGATGGTTTCGTGCTTGAAAGTGAACACTTGGTAAAACTTCCTTTAGGAATAACTTCAACTCCAATTAGTGAGATCATCGTTACTCCTGACTTTTCTGCTTATAACAACCCTCAGGTATACGTAGTTGCTGTTACAATTGCCTTGATTGCCAGTATAGAAACTTTACTTAGTATTGAAGCTACCGATAAGCTAGATCCACATTTGCGAATCACTCCACTGAACCGTGAACTTTTTGCTCAAGGAATTGGAAATACTCTGCTTGGATTGATAGGTGGTATTCCTGCTACAGCAGTAATTGTAAGAAGTTCTGCTAATATTGTAGCTGGAGCAGTGTCAAAACTTTCTACCATAATTCATGGCTTGCTTCTTATCATTTGCGTTTTATTCTTGTCAGAATTCATGAATAAGATTCCATTAGCATCTCTTGCAGCGATTCTTTTAGTGGTTGGATATAAACTCACCAATCCGAAGCTGTATCGCTCAATGATTAAGCAGGGCTCTTCTCAATACCTTCCTTTCATCATTACCATCATTTCAATTATATTCACAGACCTGCTTATAGGTATCACAATTGGATTGCTAGTCGGGATAGCCTTCATGATTTTCACTAACTTTTATCATGCAGTTCATGTTACCCAAAGGGATAATCTTTACCTTATTCGTTTAAAGAACAACGTCACTTTTCTAAATAAATATACCCTTAGAGATCAACTCCGAAAACTACCAGAAGGAGCAGACGTTCTCATAGATCTGCGTTCTGCATCTTTCATTGATCACGACATAAAGGAAACCATTGAGCAATTTGAGCAATCTGCTCCTGGAAAAGGTATTAAGGTCGATGTGAGAAGGACTAAATCCTACATAAATCAACCTAAAGAAGCTACATAAAGCCATGGAATCATTTGAACGTTTACTCTTGGAAAATAGAGCTTGGGCATTTGACAAGCTGAGTCAGGACCCCAAATTTTTTGAAAATCAGGCTCATGTTCAAAAGCCTGATTTCTTCTGGATTGGTTGTTCCGATAGCCGGGTTCCTGCAAATGAAGTCACCAACACTGAATCAGGAGAGATATTCGTCCACAGAAATGTGGCAAACATGGTCGTGAACACCGATTTGAATCTTCTTTCTGTCTTACAATATGCAGTAGATGTACTTCAGGTTAAGCACGTTATCGTCTGCGGCCATTATGGCTGCGGAGGAGTAAAAGCAGCATTAACTCATGGATCCTACGGTCTGCTTAATAAATGGCTTAGAAATATCAAAGATGTTTACCGCTTTCACCGGGAAGAGATTGATTCCATTGCTAATGAAGAAGAGAGACTCAATAAAATGATTGAGCTTAACGTGCAGGAACAGGTAATGAATCTTGCAAAAACATCAATCATTCAAAAAGCCTGGAAAAAGCGACAAGGACCTCAACTCCATGGCTGGATTTACGGTTTAAATGATGGCATTCTGCATGATGTAATTCGACTAGACCACAACTATGAGGTTGATCCAATTTATCGTTTTGGAGATTATGACCTCGAAGCTTAATTGCTAACTTAGCCCCAGTTATTTAAAGCATGGCAGGACATAGTAAATGGGCCAATATCAAGCACCGAAAAGGTGCTCAGGACAAACGAAGAGGTAAAGTATTTACCCGGATTCTTAGAGAAATCATGATGTCTGTTAAGGGCAGTGGTCCCGACCCCGATGCAAATCCACGCTTGCGTTTGGCAATCCAGAATGCAAAAGGAGCCAATATTCCTAAAGACACTATTAAACGGAATATCGATAAAGCATCAGGCAAAGATTCCGACTCGTTTACTGAACCTACTTACGAAGGATACGGTCCTTCGGGTGTTGCTGTTTTTGTTGAATGTGCAACCGACAACCTCAACAGAACAGTTCAGGATGTGAGAATGGTGTTCAATAAATATGGAGGAAACCTCGGAACGAATGGCTCTTTAAGTTTTGTTTTCGACAGAATGGGAGTTTTTACTATTCCAAAAGGAACATTAGACGAAGATGAGTTCACTATGGCAATGATTGATGCCAATGCAACCGAAGTGGAGCTTGAAGATGGCACATTTACGGTTTACGTTCCTTTCGATTCATTCGGTGAAATGCAAAGAAAACTTGAAGAACTTGGTATTGAAGCCGAAAATGCCTCGCTGCAAAGAATACCCAATGAAAGAGTAAGTCTTGACCTTGAATCAGCTAAGAAAGCCTTGAAATTAATTGAAATGATGGACGATCTGGATGATGTTCAAGAAGTGTATCACAACTTAGAGTTTACTGAAGAGCTCGCCAATTCGATTGAATAATGGAACAACAAATTGCAACACAAACTACTATGCAGGAAAAAATTGAGGGACTGGAAAAGAAAAAAGCAGAAGCTCTGCTTGGAGGTGGCGCAAAACGTATTGAATCACAACATTCAAAAGGTAAACTTACTGCTAGAGAACGTATTTCCCTTTTGCTAGACGAAAATTCCTTTGAAGAAATTGGTCAACTTGTTACCCACAGAAGTACAAATTTCGGACTCGAGGAACAGGTTTTTTACGGTGATGGTGTGGTAACAGGCTACGGAACTGTGCATGGTAGGACAGTCTATGTATTTGCTCAAGATTTTACCGTTTTTGGAGGATCGCTTGCAGAGGCTCATGCCGAAAAAATATGCCGCATCATGGATTTAGCCATGCAAAACGGTGCTCCTGTTATCGGCCTAAATGATTCAGGCGGCGCGAGAATTCAGGAAGGTGTTGTTTCTCTTGGAGGTTACGCTGATATTTTTTACAAAAACACACTAGCATCTGGAGTTATACCTCAAATTTCAGCTATCATGGGTCCATGTGCCGGTGGAGCTGTTTATTCGCCTGCAATAACAGATTTCATCCTCATGGTGGAAGACACTTCCTACATGTTCGTTACAGGTCCAAATGTGGTAAAAACAGTCACGCATGAAGAAGTTTCCTCCGAGGATCTGGGTGGTGCTTCTGCGCATAGCACAAAGTCGGGTGTTACTCACTTTTCTTCTCCCAACGGAGTTGCATGCATTGAAGATATTAAGAAACTGTTGAGCTATGTTCCTTCTAATTGCGAAGAAGAAGCTCCCCGCTTACCTTATGAAGCAGGGAATGAAAAACGTCCGGCCCTTAATTCAATCATCCCCGATAACCCAAATCAGCCTTACGATATAAGAGAGGTTATTGACGAAGTAATTGATTCGAATTCATTCTTTGAAGTGCATAAAAACTTTGCAGAAAATATTGTTGTGGGTTTCGCCCGTTTGGGCGGAAGAAGTATTGGTATTGTTGCCAATCAACCTGCATTTCTAGCAGGTGTACTTGATATAAAATCATCTCAAAAAGCAGCTCGCTTCGTACGCTTCTGCGATTGTTTCAATATTCCTTTGCTTGTGTTAGAAGATGTACCTGGTTTCCTTCCCGGTACTGATCAAGAGTGGAACGGAATTATCACCAATGGAGCAAAACTGCTTTATGCTTTTTGTGAAGCTACAGTTCCTAGAATTACTGTTATTACCAGAAAAGCATATGGTGGAGCTTATGATGTGATGAACTCAAAACACATCGGTGCTGATATGAATTATGCTTGGCCTTCGGCCGAAATTGCCGTGATGGGAGCGAAAGGTGCTGCTGAAATTATCTTTAGAAAAGAAATCAAGGAAGCCCCGATTCCTGAAGAAAAGTGGCAGGAAAAAGAAAAAGAATATGCCGAACTCTTTGCCAATCCTTATAATGCAGCAGCTCGTGGTTATGTAGATGAAATAATTCATCCCGAAAATACCCGTGAAAAACTAATTAAGGCTTTCGCCATGCTTGAGAATAAAGTTGCAACACTTCCTCGCAAGAAACACGGAAACATTCCACTGTAATTCAATAGATTATGTGGACTTGCCCCAAATGTAAAAGGCAATTTAAAATCACGAATCAATCCCACATGTGTGTTGTAAAAGACATTGGGGAACTGTTTCTTGAAAAGCCCGATCATTTGGTGCTCGCATTCGATACCCTTGTTTCCGCCGTAGGCGAATGGCAACCTCAATCTTACGGAGCTTCCGTAAACACTATTGTTTTTACTAATAAAAGAGCCTGGCTTATTGTTAGACCTATGAAGCAGGAACTCGATTTAAAATTCTATAGCAAGGAAATCCTAGAATCAGATTTGATAAAGAAAACTCAAAACTACAGAGATATTATTGCCTATCATATTAGAATTAAAGAAGAGGATGAAGTAACTTCTCAACTTATTGGCCTTCTTAGAAAGGGCTTTGACTATGCACTCCAAAATTAACCTCATGCGCTTCCACTATCTTTTGCTTTTTTTATTACTCAGCCTATCGGCGGAAGTATTTTCGCAAATTGAGTTAAAAGGTAAAATCACTGACGTGGAAACGGGAGCTCCTTTGCCTTATTCATTTGTCATAATAAACAGAACACAGAATGGTGTATTTGCTGATACAAAAGGCGAATATTCCATCAAAGTCATTCCAGGCGATTCACTTTTATTTTCACTTACGGGATATCAATTCACTAAGCTCATTTTAAGTGATACACTAAAAAGTTCTCCCCTTGTCCGTAATATTCAGTTGAAACTAAAACCTGTCAAACTGCGAGAATTTCAAGTTAAAGCACCCAAAACCTTCGATCAGATTTTGGCTGAACTCGAAAAAGCTGAAAAATCGAAAGTAAGTCACCGAACTGAAGTTTCGAGTGCTATTGAAAGCCCTATTACTTTTCTCTATATGCAGTTTAGTAGAGAAGGAAAATCTATACGTAAAATCTCTGAACTCAGAGCTGAAGATGAAAAACAGGCATTGCTTAAAGACCTTTTTACCAGATATATGATTGCTCATATTATAGATCTCGATGAAACTGATATGGATGATTTTATTGCATTCTCGGGTCTCAAGCAAAACTATAATATGTTCGAAACCGAGTATGAATTGGTGGTTTACGTTAAGAAACGTCACTCCGATTACAAGCGGTACCGGGGTATTGAATAAGCTGCTTCTTCGCTATTCCTTATACCACCCAGAGTACATCACATAATTATCGGCTATTCGTTCAATCTGACCTTTCACCAATTCTGCGCTCACTTTTTTCACCGGCTTTGCTGGTACGCCAGCCCAAATCCAGCCTGATTCTATCTTTGAATTCTCTAATACAACTGCTCCGGCTGCAATAATACTTCCTGATTCAATTTCGACATGATCCATCACTATTGCTCCCATGCCGATTAGCACATTATCATGAATAGTGCAGCCATGAACAAGAGCATTGTGCCCTATGGAAACTCTATTGCCTATTATTGTTGGAGCAGTTAAATAGGTGCAATGAATCACGGCACCATCCTGAATATTCACTCGATTTCCAATTCTAATCGAATTAACATCACCTCTCACTACTGTATTAAACCAAACGCTGCAATCGTCACCCATAACAACATCACCAATCACCGTTGAAGTCTCAGCCAAATAACAGTTTTCGCCAAATTGAGGATGAATACCTTTTATTGTTTTTATCAAAGCCATAAATTAGAACTTACTTTGTTGCATAGAATTTGACAATATACTGAACCCTGCTAATCGTTTAGCATAAGCTCAAATCTGAAATCTAAATCAATATGAAGAACCTACTAACTACTTTGGCTGCATTTGCCTTTTGCAGCGTTTTTGCTCAAAATAATCCCGACGAAGTTAATGTCAATACCAAACCTGAAAACATAACTGTTTATTTAAGTGGAGCCCAAATAGAAGCAAAAGGCAGTGCTCTTCTAAAATCTTCAACAAAGACAGTCGTTTTCCCCAATTTATCCAATTACGTTGATGCAAATTCTGTTCAAGTAAAAGCCAATACCGACATTACTATTATGGCTGTCAATTTCAGGCTAAATTATCTTCAGCCCACTGAAAACAAAGAGTTTAAAATGCTCGAAGATTCACTTGAAAAACAGAAAAAAGACATCGCACGTGTAGTGCTAAAAAAAGACAGCTACAAAGAAGAGCTGACTATTCTTCAATCTAACCGATCTATAGGTGGCAATAATGTTGGAGTTTCTGTTGCAGAGCTTACCAAAATGGCCGACTTTATTCAAACAAGATATCATGAAGCATCGCTAAAATATCTAGAGCATTCTGAAAAAGAGGAGGATATGCGAAAAGACATGAAACGCATGGAAAATCAGTTGAACCAAATTAGAAGTCAAGGCTCTAAACCTACCGGTGAGATTGTGGTTCAGTTAGGTGAATCAGTCAGCCTAAATACTACTTTCGAATTAACTTACTATGTGACAAATTGCGGCTGGGTGCCGATGTATGACATCCGAGTGAAAGACGTTAACTCTCAAGCAGATATCACTGCAAAAGCAAATGTGTATCAAAATACTGGCGATGACTGGAAAAACGTGAATCTATCCCTGAGCACCGGAAACCCTTCGAGAGGAAATACCAAGCCTCAAATTAATCCGTGGCAATTATATCTTAGCAATAAGAATACAGCACGTGCAAAAGCGAATTATCCAAAATCTATGAATATGATGGCTCCGATGGAATCAAGATCTGATGAAATGAGAGATATGCCTCAATCTATCAATGCTAAAACAATACAAGTATTACCAGGATTGTCTTCTGGTTCGAGTGTAACACCTTCATCTTTCACAAATGTGAATACCACTACAACGAATTCAATTTTTGATATTAAAATCCCTTATACCATCAAAAGCGATGGAAAAGATAATATTGTTGAAATTCAAAAATATGAGGTTTCTGCCAAGTACGCTTACTTTGCGATTCCGAAAGTTGATCGCGATGCCTTTCTCGTAGCAGATTTGATTGGCTGGGACAAAAACGAGCTGCTTCCGGGCGATGCTAATGTGTATTTTGAGAAGAATTATGTAGGAAAAACATACTTCGATTCAAGAATCGTAGATGACACATTGAGCTTTGCTCTTGGACGAGATAACAATGTGAGAATTGATCGTAAAAAAGTGAAGGAATTAAGCGAAAAAGTGAATATAACGAATAACTACATCAAACAAACCCGTGAGTTTGAAATAGATTTAAAAAACACTCGTAAATCAGAAATAACAATCGAGCTGGAAGATCAAATCCCTATGAGTACTAATGAAGAACTTACAATTGAAAAAATCAATGCTGAAGGGGCCATTTACGACAAACAAACAGGCAAACTCACTTGGAATATCACTTTGGCTCCGGGCCAAAGCAAAACACTTAAATTTGGATATTCAGTAAAGTACCCTAAAAATATGGTCCTAGGAGGTTTCTAAAGAACCTGTTATTAATAATGTTTCACCCGGCCGGGGATAATCTATTGAATAATGGAGTCCCCGGCTTTCTTTTCTAAGACGGGCAGCTTTTATAATCAAATATCCAACAAGAATAAGATTCCTTAATTCACAGAGCGAAGGCGACAAAGTCGTTCTTTTGTACATATTCTCCGTTTCACGGTGAAGAATCTGCAATCTGTCCAAAGCTCTTTGCAAACGCACATTACTCCTAACAATTCCCACATAATTACTCATGATTGCCTGAATTTCCTTCAGACTTTGAGTTATCAATACCATTTCTTCAGGATCAACAGTCCCTTTGATATCCCAGTCGGCAATACCTTCAGCAAATTCAATTGATTTATGAATTTTAATTACCTCATCGGAAGCACGATCTGAAAACACCAATGCTTCAAGCAAGGAATTGGATGCGAGGCGATTACCTCCATGAAGCCCTGTTCTAGCACATTCACCGGCAGCCATCAAATTTCGAATTGAAGAACGACCTTGGGTATCAACTGCCACTCCCCCACACATGTAATGACACGCTGGAACAACCGGAATAAAATCCTTTAAAGGATTGATTCCCAAACTTAGGCACTTTGACAATATATTAGGAAAATGGTCCTTAAATCTAGCTTCAGCAATATGAGTACAATCGAGGTAAACACAATCGGCCCCGGTCACTTTAAGTTCATTATCGATTGCTCTTGCAACAATATCGCGAGGTGCGAGAGAACCTCGTTCATCATACCTAAGCATAAATTGTTCGCCTTCGGCGGATCTCAAAACGGCGCCATCACCTCTTAGTGCTTCAGTAATTAAAAAAGCAGATCGAACCCCAGGTTCGTATAAAGCTGTTGGGTGAAACTGAATAAATTCCATATCGGCTACCCGGCCTTTTGCCCTATAAACCATAGCCACACCATCGCCAGTTGCAATTTTGGGATTAGTGGTACTTGCATATACATTTCCAGCTCCGCCAGTTGCCATGAGCGTTGTCTTAGCAAGAATTGCTTCTGTAAATCCGGTTTTAGTATTTAAAACATAGACTCCAAAGCAGGTAATTTCTGGACTAGAGCTATTGATATATTTACCTAAATGGTGTTCCGTAATAATTTCCACTGCAAAGTGGTGATCCAAAATTTCAATATTTGGGTGAGAATGCACTTGTTCAATCAAGGCACGTTCAATCTCCCAGCCGGTATTATCTTTATGATGAAGAATCCTATTTTCTGAATGCCCACCTTCTTTCCCTAAGTCGAAATCACCCTCTTTATTCTTATCGAATCGTGCACCCCATTCTATTAAATCTTTGATTCTCTCCGGAGCTTCAGCTATGACAAACCTTACAACTTCCTCATTACACAATCCGTCACCTGCAACTAGAGTATCCTGAAAATGCTTTTCAAAGGAATCAAACTGGTTAGTTACAGCTGCAATCCCGCCTTGGGCGTATTTGGTATTAGATTCATCCTGATCACTTTTAGTAATCATACAAACAGTGCCATGAGCCGCTACTTTCAAGGCATAGCTTAAACCAGCTATTCCCGAACCAATAATTAGGAAATCGACCTTTCTTCTAGATTCATTCATTCGGGACAAAGTTAATAAGCATTTCCATCATCTATTTAGGTGACTCATTTATTCCAGTTAGTCAATTTAAACCTTCAAGTATTTACTGCACATGTGAACAAAAAGCTATGCATTCGGTTCAAAACTTTCAAGCACCAACTTTCTTACTACCTTCATTATTGGTAGTTTGCTAAAACGAAAAACCAAATAACATGGCCTGGAAGACGTATCAAGGAGAAGAGCTAAATCAAGAACTTGAATTAGCAGTTGAAGAGGTAATTAAAAGACTTCATGCCGAAGGCAGAGAAATAAAGCTTTGCATAGGTACTGATTCTCAGGTAAAGGGTTTAAGTATCGACATGGTTACCGTGATTGTTTTCAGAATAATTGGCAACGGTGGATTTATGTTCGTGCAAAAAAGCCGTATTCGTCAGAAAATGAGCATGCGTGAAAGGATGCTCACAGAAGTAGGTGCCTCAATCGGTGTTGCTGATGAATTAAGAGAAATAGCTGTTAGAAATAGCGTTGATATTGAAATTCATGCGGATATCAATCAAGACCCAAAATTTCCTTCTCAACAAGCGTGGCAAGACGCTATGGGATACACCAAAGGCATGGGTTTCACTTTTGTTTCTAAGCCTGACGCATATGCAAGCTCGGTATGTGCCGACAGATTATGCCATTAATTAACTGTGCATCTGATTATAAGATACCTATTGGTGTTTTGAGTAACCGAACAAAAGCTTAAATTTGTCGGAATTGCCTAAACCACCATGAAAAAAATTAAGCTACTTAGCACACTTTCGTTTTTACTCATTTTTGGAGGGAGTCTTTTGTCTCAGCCCATTTTCTGGTCTGACACCTTCGACGCGCCTGCAGGAGGAGCAAATAATAATAACGCTGGCGCAGGATGGAATCTTAACCCAGCTGCAGTTGGAACCAATATTTGGTTTATAAATAACTCGAACACCAATTGCCAAGGCGCTAATATGCTGCATATTTCATGCTCTGGAGGAGAACCTCTTTTCCCTCCACTTCCTCTAACAGTTTGCGATTTAGCTAGTGGTCCCGAGAATGCTGCTTATAACGCTGATGAGGCCTCTGTTAACTTTGCCATTTCTCCCAACATTAATACCACTGGTCAAACAGGAATAACATTAAGGTTTTTCTGGACATGTAACGGAGATTTTAACAATGATTTTGGTACAATTAGTTTCAGTAATGATGGAGGAGCAACGTGGACCGAACAGCCAACTTTTTATCAGGGCATACCTCAAGGGCAGTGTGTAGAAGAAGTTATTGCACTTCCCGCTATTTATGAAAATATCCCCAATTTTCAGATTCGTTTTCGTTGGATAAATAACGGCGATAATGTAGGTGTAGATCATCCTTTCAATATAGATGATATTAGGATTACTGCTGATGCAGCTACGTCTGAGACTATAACTACAGGTAGTGTTTTAACCGGACCTTATTGTCCCGGACAGGAAGTAATTGTTCCTTTTACCGTTAGTGGAACATTTAACCCGGGAAATGTATTTACTGCTCAACTTTCAAATGCTGCCGGCACATTTACAGCTCCTGTTAATATTGGAACTCTAAACGGAACAGCAAATGGAAGCATAACTGCTACAATTCCTCCGGGAACAACCCCAGGAGCTACTTATTTCATTCGAGTTACTTCAAATAATCCAAACGTAACAGGCTCAGTAACCTTAATTCCTATTGAAGTTTCTGATGGCCCCACTGCTGGCATTGATCCAGGATCTGGAACTACTGCTTGCCCTGGTTCTAGTACAACCTTAGTTTATGATGGAAGTCTAGGAAACGTCCAGTGGTCAAGCTCAATAGATGGCACAACTTTTACTCCTGTTGCTGGTGCTACGAACACTGTATTCAATACACCACCAATTAATCAGGTTACCTTTTTTCAGGTTACCGTAACAAACGACTGTGGTACAGCAACATCTGCAACATGGACTGTTGAATTGAGTGATGAAGTAGAAATACCACTAACTCAAACACCAAATACTAATAACTTATGCAATGGTCCAATTACCATTTCAGTAAATGGTGCATTCAATGGCCTAGAATGGTCATCGGGACAAACTAATACCAATGCTATAGTAGTAACAGAGCCAGGCGATTACTCTGTGGTAGGCCAAGACCCAACAGGATGTCCCGCTTCGTCTGTAGTTATTTCAATTATTGAAACAGTACCTCCACCTTTAACAACCATACCTGTTTCACCACTTACTTTATGCGGAGCTTCAGCCACGATAACTGCTTCGGCGGGTTTTGCTGTTTACGCTTGGTCGAACGGACAAATGGGAAATACAGCTACTGTTACAAACCCAGGAATTATTACCGTTACGGCAACAACCAACGATGGATGCATTGTTCAATCAGCTCCAATTGATATCATAACTGGTTCTTCTGTGAGCATCCCTGTAGAACCAAGTATTGCTGCAATTTGTGATGGCATACCTGCCGAAATTACTGCTGGAGATGGATTTACCAATTATACTTGGTCAAATGGCTCCACTGGTCAAGTTACTACAGTAAGTTCAACTGGGTTTTACAGCGTTACCGCTGAAGATGGAAACGGCTGCCCAGGCTCTTCCCCACTTGTGGAAGTAATTGAATCTCAGTTCCCAATTGCGAATTTTAGCTACGAGCAAAATGAAGGTGGATACACCATAAACTTCGATAATCTTTCCCAAAATGCTTTAGATTACGAATGGACCTTTGATTCAGTAGGCACTTCACCACTCAATGATCCAAGCTTTACTTTTCCAGATTTTGGGCCCTACACTATTTCACTAATCATAGAGAACCCATGCGGAAGAGACACAATCGACAAACTAATTGTTGTTGCTCCAGTTGGTATTGAGGATGTACAGTCTATTTATGGTTTATCTGTATTTCCAAATCCCGCCTCCGAACTTATTTATATAGCAGGAACCGTTTCTAAACCAGGCATGGCTTCGTTTAGTTTGTTAGATGTAACGGGAAGAGTGGTGCTGAACAAACAATACTTTATTGAACAAAATTTTCAACAAAGTATTTTTATCAACAACCTACAAAAAGGAATGTATATTATTGATATAGTGCACAATAGCTCAAAAAAACAGTCCCGTTTTATCAAAAATTAATAATACTTCTTTTCGAATTTGTTTAACTATTTGTTTTTTAGGAATTAGTATTTAGTACTTTTACCGATGGTTATTCACCCCAATAACCAAATACCAATTATTTCTGTTTTTGGTAGATTTACAGGACTCAATTGGTGGTTTGTGAAAGAAAAAGGAGCTTCGGCTCCTTTTTCTTTGGACTA
>JBBEBC010000162.1:0-10455 GCA_040882555.1 Bacteroidia bacterium | reverse complement strand
GAATAGGGTAGAGGCATCATCCCAAGAAATAAGAACTGACTCTCCGGGATTTCCCTTAACAAAGTTTGAGTTATTGGAAACAATAGTAGTTACCTCATCTTTGATTCTGTATTGGTCTCTGTAGTTATTCATCCAAGCTCCTGATCTCTTACCTTCTCTAGCATAAGCATCAAAATACCATAATCCAATGTGCTTTCCGGAAGCTTTATCCTTCACTTCCCAAACACGCACATCTGTATGGTAAACAGGTATACCTGTAAGAGCTGAAAATTCAAATCCGAAAAGCTCACCGGCAACCCAAAACATCCCTTCTCTTAACTTTTCAAGTTGTAAATAAGGCTTTACTTCATTTTGATCTAAATCATATTTAGCCTTACGTACTTTCTCAGCATAATAGCGATAATCCCAAGGTTCGATGGTTATTTTATCCCCTTGTTTATTAGCTAAATCCTGCATGTCTTTAACCTCTTCCTTCACTCTTTCCACCGCAGGTGTCCAAACCGACTCCATTAATTCAATAGCTTTTTTAGGAGTTTTTGCCATCGTGTTTTGTAATCTCCAATGCGCATGGCTTTCGAAACCTAAAACTTTAGCGCGTTCAGCTCTAAGCTTAAGGATTTCAGTAATAAGCTTGTTATTATCGTGCTCTCCGCCATTATCTCCGCGGTTAACGAACATATTCCAAACCTTCTCACGTAAATCACGTCTTTCAGAATAAGTCAAAAATGGATCAACTGATGAGCGTGTATTGTTTATGATCCATTTACCTTCTAATCCTTTAGACTTCGCAGCGTTAGCTGAAGCATCAACAAGAGATTGTGGTAAGCCTTTTAAATCATCCTTAGAACTTAATTCAACTATCAAATCATTTTCATCAGATAAAAGATTCTGGCTGAATTTCGTAAATAACCCTGCTAACTCAGCGTTTATCTCTGTTAGCCTCTTCTTGGCAGCATCATCAAGCTTCGCTCCCGAACGAATAAACATCTTATAATAATCGTCGGTCAACCTCTGTTGCTCAGAAGTTAAACTCCCAAATTCAGATGAATTTCTGATTTTCTCTATTCTTTTGAATAGGTTAGAGTTTTGGACAATCTTATCCGAAAAACCTGCTAGCTCAGGCTCCATGACATTCTCAACTTCTTGAAACTCTTTCGTACTCATACTTGAACTCCAGATTCCATAAATGGTCAAAACTCGATCGAATTCAGCTCCTGTTAGCTCCATCGCTTCGATGGTATTCTTAAAGCTAGCCTCTTCTTTAGAATCTGCAATAGCATCTACTTCTTTGAGCTTTATTTGCATTGCTGCGCGCATGGCAGGTTCAAAATCAGCAATCTTAACACTATCAAACGGAGGCAAACCTCCGAAATCACCCTTCCAGGGTTTAATTAACGGGTTGTTCGCCAGGATTTCTTCAATATTCATTTCATCTTTATTTTTATCCGATCCTTCTGAACTGCATTGAACACTCAACAAAGCAAACATCAGAACTCCAGATATCCATTGAATTTTCTTCATTTTTCGATTTATTTGGGACTGCAATATCCGAATTTCAACTCAGTTAGAAAGCGGCACAGTTTATTGAAACAGTTCTTCCTCATAGAACTCTATCGGCATACCATCCGGATCGCTAATAAACATGAACCTTTTTCCGGTGTATTCATCAATTCTAATGTTTGGCAAATCAATAGCATGTTTTCGTAGGTTCTGTATAACCTTGTCGAGACTTGAAACTGAAAAAGCTAAATGCCTTAATCCACATGCCTCAGGGTAGCTTCGCCGTTCCGGCGGATTTGGAAACGTAAATAACTCTAGCACATATTGCTCATTTAAATACAAATCTAATTTCATTGATTGTCTTTCTTTTCGGTATACCTCATTGCCGGCCGTTAAGCCCAAAATGTTGATATAGAAATACTTCGATTTTTGGTAGTCGGAGCAGATAAGCGCAATGTGGTGGATAGACTGAATCAAAATTGCAAATGGATTTAGATGGATAATGAATTAATATATGTTAATAGAAGGAGTGTATAGACATTTTACTAATTTGCCACAAATCCCAAAATTATGAATTGCAGTCAAATTGCAGGAGTTGGTCATTATGTGCCAAAGAATATTGTGACTAATGATGATTTAGCCAAACTGATGCCTACTACTGATGAGTGGATTACCGAAAGGACCGGCATCAAGGAAAGACGTTATTTTACCGAGGGAGAAGATACTGTTACTTCAATGGGAGCAGCCGCTTCAAGAATGGCACTTGAACGCGCAGGAGTAGACGTAAAGGATGTAGAACTTATAGTTTTTGCGACAACTACTTCAGAGTACTACTTTCCAGGTTCAGGGGTTCTTTTGCAAAGAGAACTTGGTTTGCCTGGTATACCAGCAATGGATATAAAAATGCAATGTTCTGGATTTATTTACGCATTAAGCATTGCCGACCAATTTATTAAAACGGGGATGTATAAAACAGCGCTTGTAGTAGGTTCCGAAATTCAGTCTAATGCGGTTGAACATAGTGAAAGAGGAAGAAATATGGCTGTTATTTTTGCTGATGGAGCAGGAGCGGTCGTTTTGAAAAAAGGTGAATCTATTAACCATTCACTTTTATCTACTCATCTTCATTCAGATGGCACTCATGCTGAAGAACTGTATATGCGTCACCCGGGTAGCTTGCTTAAAAAGCGTCTAACGCCGGAAATGATTATCAACGGCGAGGTTCTTCCACATATGAATGGGCAATTAGTGTTCAAAAATGCTATCATTCGCTTTATGGAAGTTATTGAAGAAGCTCTTAAAAAAAACAATTACACAAAAGAAGACATTGACTTGTTGATTCCGCATCAAGCCAATTTGAGAATATCTGAATACATCAGATCCAAATTAGAAATGCCAGAATCTAAGGTCTTTAACAATATCATGAGGTATGGAAATACAACCACAGCATCCATTCCGATAGCATTATCAGAGGCTTGGGCAGAGGGTAAAGTTAAGGCTGGAAACTTGATTTGTCTTGCTGCTTTTGGTAGCGGATTTACTTGGGCTTCAGCATTAATTAAGTGGTAAATAGTATTAGATTTAGCGATTGAAAATCTATCAAACCATGAAGTCCCTATTCTATTTTTTATTTGCTGTAACTATTAGTTTGTCTAGTTCTTGTAAAAAGCCTGTGCCAGGATGCATCGACGTGGATGCTGATAATTATAATGGTTTAGCTGAAGAGGACGACGGTACTTGCTATTATTCTGGAGGAGCAGTGTTTTACCATCAGTTTGCAAGTTCTCAGTATCTAATTGATAATGGAATTCCGTATGTGAAAGTATTTGTAGATGATGTTTCTTATGGTAATTTGTCTGCAAACGTGCATTGGACTTTTGTGCCTAGCTGCAGCTCTGAGGATGCTGTAACAATACAAAATTACGGACTTGCTTATGAAAAATCTAAGCAGTTTGGTTTTAAGGTAGAGGATCCAGATGGTAATATTTTGGATGCCGGAACTTTTATGATTAGAGCCAATACTTGTGAGGCAATTATAGTTAGCTATCCATAAATTCGACCATTCATTAAACTTATCGCTTGATTGATTAATCTTAGTCAGATTCTGATATTTTTAGTTCAGAGTAGAGAGGAATTGCTCTATTCTTTAATAAACCGATAATAGACTTCCTTACTTGTAATTACATACATTCCTTTAGATAGCTCACTCACATCAAGTTCCATAGTATTCTCATCAATTATCCTCGAAGGTACTTCAGCTTCTCTACCTCTCAAATCTGTCAGCCTGAATGTATTATCTAAAGGCAAAATTACTTTAGAGCTAGCTGGATTGGGATAAAGTAGAATCGGGCCTTTGGGCTTTTCATTTTCAATGGATGTAATTTCAGAAATCGTAAAGACTACCTTTCCGACAAGTAGAAATGAACTGAATTCCTTTTCTGATATTCTATAAACGGTATATTGCCCTGGTTGCGTGAATGTTGCAGAATTCAATATTTGTCCTGATTCTCCATTGTTTAATGTTAATTCTGTAGGTTCCGTAGCTAACGTTCCGGGGATGTTACCCGTAATCCACTCATAAGTATATGTTTGAGAGCTTCCTGGAAAGAATGGGCTTAAACAGCCCAAAGTGCTTGCACCCAAATTTGTTTCGGTTTGAGGAATCTGAATATTCTGATTTACAAAGCCAGGAATAAATACAGAATCTAGTGGCGTTAGGTTATCTGTAACTAGCATATTAATGATGATATCTGGATAAATTCCATTCCCATCAGAAAGTGTTACCGTGTATAGTCCTGTTTGCGATGGAGCAATATAATCAACTTTAATGGTAGTGATTTCATCACAGTTAGAAGAGCTTGGATTAGTGAGTGTTATCGTATTTATCCAAGCTACTTGTTCAGATAATTGAGGTGAAAATGTAAGAGTAGCTCCTCCGTTTGACCATACATACCAATACCCAGAAAACTCCATTCCTGGGAGCAATTGAATATCCCAATTACTTTCTCCGCCTAATTTATCTAATGTTTCAGCTTGAGTATTAAAAGGATTCACAATGCTAAGAAGTAAAAGAAATAGTAAATTAGCTCTCATCTGATATTTTTTTATCAAATCTACTTCCGTCCAATTCTTTAATCCATCCCTAATCTTAGTGATTATTTATTATAGACCCTATTTAACAATTCTTTACTTTAGCAGGGTGGACAGAAAAGTAAGAATAGTTCAATGAATTACTTGGCACATCTTTATTTGTCAGGGAAAGATCCAGATTTGATTATTGGAAATTTTATTGCCGACTCAGTTAAAGGCAAACAAATTGAACAGTTTAGTGAAGGAGTTATCAAAGGAATTAAACTCCATCGTCAAATTGATATGTTCACAGATTCCCACCCGGTGCTCGAAAGAGGAAAAGAAGCTCTAAGGCCTAAATTCAGAAAATTTGCAGGTGTAGTGATGGATGTTTTTGGAGATCATTTCCTTGCGAAAAATTGGCATGATTACTCTCAAACTGATTTGAGAGAATTTTCTGAATACATGTATAATTTCCTCCATCAACATAAAAATATTTTCCCGGAAAAAGCTCGCTATACCTTGCATTATATGAGCATGCAGGACTGGCTCACGAGCTATCAGGAAATACAAGGTGTTAAAAGAGCTTTATCTGGCCTTTCCAGGCGAAGTTCTTTCGAATCAGGAATGGAATATGCCCACAAGGAACTCGAAAGACATTACTTATTTTACCAAAGTATTTTCCATGAATTTCTTCCCGATCTAATCAGATTCGTTGATCCAGATCATAAGGTAAACTTCAAAGGATTGCTACTTGATTAGTTTGGTCTTAAAATGATTTTTTCAGTATGCTGATTGCCTTGCATCAAGTTTAATGTGAGAAGGTAAAATCCTTCAGGAAACTCATTTAAATACAAAGTAGTTTCCTTTCCAGTTTTAAGAATTTGACCTTGAAGATTATATAAACTCCACCCTGTAAACTCTATTGATTCACGTATTCTCAAAATACCTTCACTAGGATTTGGATAAACAAAAGACTCTTCATTCGACGCGCTTTCAATAATTTCAGTCACAATTTCACCTTCTCCTGACCGAATAATAGTTTGGTTTTGGCCAACCAAGAAAACTGTATTTGTATCAATTCCAAAAACTCCCCATCCTGTGTAAGCATAAGGAAAAGCCATTGAGTTCCAAGTCATTCCACTATCACTTGTGAAAGCAACATCACAGGTAGCCCCATTACTAAAACCTCCTACAATAAAACCGGTGCTATCATTTATAAAATGCATGTCAAAAGCATTACTCAAACAAGTTTGACCTAGCAGTTCAGTGGTTACTCCATCAGTGGTTCTCGACACTCTCCCAAAATCATTTACAAAATATGCAAGTGTATCATTTAAGACATAAGTATGTTCAGAAGCTCCAATTCCAGAAGTTCCCACACCTGTCCAACTAATGCCTCCATCAGTTGTTCTTTTTATTCTAGTAAACTCATCAATCAGATATCCGTTTGTTGCAGAATTAAACATGATTTCTACCAAGTCTTCATCATCACCCGTTGTTTCAGACATGGTATAACTTGTTCCTCCGTTAGTTGTCTTCCAAATTCTTCCTTCTTGACCAGCTATATATCCTACAGTGCTTGTAGGGAAAGAAATAGCTCTTAAACGCTCACCTGCAGAAAGTACTTGCTGAGAAACTGTATTTCCTCCATTACTTGTAGAAACAACAGTTCCTTCATTGTTTACCAAGAGCATTTTGTTTGAACTTATTACTGCCATATCGTAGATATATGAATAGTACGGAACATCTTCCAAGGCGGTCCAAGTCTCACCTCCATCTGAGGTTTTAAGTATTAATCCGTCATCACCACCTACCCAGCCTTGTGAGTTGTTTGCAAAGTTTATTCGTCTAAAAACAGATAATCCTGATCCCGGATTAATATCAATAGATGTTGACCCTAAATTGTCTGTTGTAATTATACCTCCATATACATCAACAACTATTCCTCTCCCCTCAGAACTCATAGCACAACTTCGTTGATTAGACCCAACAAAGTTGCTTGTCCATGTTTGACCATTGTTTGTCCTGTAAATATAAGAATTGGAAATAGCAATTCCCCTCGTTGAATCTTCAAAAGCTATTGCTCTAATAAACGTTGAAAGATTTGGGTTCTGTTGCAGTGCCCAATTTACTCCTCCATTTGTAGTTTTATAAATGGCATCTCCAAATGCTCCTGCCCAGCCTATAGAATCATTTATAAAGTGCATCGTGTAGCAATTGCTTGGGAAATAGCCAAAATTCTGACTCCAGGTTTGTCCTCCGTCATCGGTTTTATACATTCCATGAGATGTTGTTTTACCCACGTACCCTGTATCAGAATTAATAAACCAAACACTCGTTAAAGATCCAGTTAAAAAACTATTGCCTATTTCTGTCCATTCAGTTCCACCATTTTCTGTTTTCAGCATTTTGCCAAAGTTTCCTGCCATAAAACCTGTTAAGTCATCAAGAAAAAACATGTCTACCATTCCCACACTCTCATTCTCATATATCAAGTTCCAAGTATCTCCTCCATCCTCGGTTGCATATAATGCCGTTCCAAAATTTGCAAAGCTTCCTAGAACAAACATGTTAAGATTATCGATTACTTGAACAGACTTAAAATCCTTTAGAGTTTGTTGTTGCCTCATAACCCAACTGTCACCGTTATCAAAGCTTAAGAGAATCATTCCGTCATCGCCAACGGCAATAAAGCTTTCGCCACTAATCCACTCAACATCATTTAAACTATGACCTCCGTATTGAGGGTATTTCCAATCGAAGGGAACGTAATTCTGAGCATGTGTTTCTTGATTAAAAACTAAAGCAATAAACAGAGAAATTATAAGGCAAGTGCGGAACATCATTTCAAGGGCTTAAAAATAAATCTACAAAAAAACCGCATCAAGCATTTCTGCGAGAAGCGGTTTCAAAAATAGATGAATTTATTATTTAATGAGGCATTTTCATACAAGCAGAGGTGCAAGTGTGCCCTTTTTCCCCATGAGCGTATGCATGAGCCCCATCTTTGCAGTCAGCACTGCACTCATGCGCTTTCATTTCCATTTTCATCTCATGGCCATGTCCTTCATGGCCTTCTCCTTTATGATTACTACCTTTCATGTCTTCAGCACATGTCATATCACATGTATGGCCTTTTTCACCATGAGCATGAACACATTTTCCAGCTTCTTTGCAAGCATCTGTACAAACATGATCTTTCATTTCAGTTGCCTTTTTCTCGACAATTGTTTCTTTTTTGTCTGTGCTTTGCCCCAGCGAAACGGTAAATGACCCGGCTAGAACGACCAGCGTTAGAATTAACTTTTTCATAAGAATGATTTATTAAGTGAAATAACAATTACTACGTCGCCATTTAAATTACATCCTGACAGTTTTGTGAAAAATCTATTTATTTCAAAACGTCAAAATTATTTCATTAGTCTGCAGACTAATTGTTTAAATGGCTTTTCAATAACAGAAGAACATTATTTTGCCTTTGCAGATTTCTTAAATACAGTGTTATTCTCTCTCATAATAGTATAATAAAAAAGGGCTCCCAAAGAGTACATTATAATATCAATTTTATCTGTAGTGAAGGCTAAAGAGATTGAAGAAAGCAAAAATTCAAACACTGTAATTTGAATTGCCACAGCCATGATGATCATGAATAATGATAATTTGTATGGAAGTCTCCCATAAATTATTCCTAAAACGACTGAACTTGAATGCAAAAGAATTGGTGTCGAAAGAAAATCATTCAAATAAAAATCGAAATAATCATGAATAGAATATCTCAGAATATATCGATTAATGAATGCTATAGAAATCAATAACAAAAAAGGAACAGTAAAAATCCTCTTTAATTCTAACCCGGTCCCAATGCGAAAAGCCATACGAAGAAACTAACTATTGCCAAAAAAATCAGAGTAACTGTGTTATAAATATGCTTACCAATTCTTTTTAAAAGTGTGTCCTCAGGTAGAATTGCAAGTTTAATTTCACCCGCAGTTTTTCTTCTTTCAATGCTTTCTAGTTCAGCAGCATCCTGCTTCACAAGGATATCTCCACAGCTTACACACTCCTCCTCGTAACTGATAACAGTATTCCAATGCCCACAATTTTTACAACGAATCTGTATGTTTGACATGTTAATTCAGATGAAAATTGATTAAGATTTTAATTCTATTCATTGCTTAAATTCGAAGCATTAAGCAAAGCGCAATTTATGTATATACTCGCAATAGATCAGGGAACAACTTCGTCAAGGTGTATTTTATATAACGAGCAAGCTAAAGTTGTAGCGCAAGTCTCTCAAGAATTTAGGCAAATTTTTAGAAAGCCGGGATGGGTTGAACATGATGCTGATGAAATTTTCGATTCTGTCATGTATTGCTTTAATCAGGTTCTTCAAAAAGCTTCTATTCAAGCGTCTCAAATTGCGGCAATAGGTATCACAAATCAACGTGAAACTACTGTGCTTTGGAGCAAATCAACAGGTAAACCTCTCGCAAATGCTATTGTCTGGCAAAGTCGGCAATCCTCATACATATGTGATAGAATCATCGCTCAGGGGTACACTGAGCAAATCAAAAATAAAACAGGACTTCTGCCCGATTCTTACTTTTCGGCATCAAAACTCACCTGGCTTTTCGAACAATCTCCCGAACTTAGAAGTAATCTGGATGATTTAGCTTTTGGGACAATCGACTCTTGGCTAATTTGGAAACTTAGCGGAGGAAAAGCTCATTTGACAGATATCAGCAATGCTTCTAGAACCATGTTATTTAATATCAATACATGTCAGTGGGATGATGAATTACTCTCCATTTTTGGGGTTCCTGCTCAAATCCTGCCAGAAGTAAAGGAAAATATCGGTTTTTTTACAAATACGGATGCTTCAATAACAGGCAGTTCAATACCAATTTCTGGTGTTGCAGGCGATCAGCAGGCTGCGCTATTTGGCCAAGCTTGTTTCCATGAAGGAATGGCAAAGAATACCTACGGAACAGGATGCTTTATGCTCATGCAAACGGGTGAGCAAAGAGTAAATTCTGACAATGGACTTCTTGCTACGATTGCTTGGAAATATAAAGGCAAGGTTTCTTATGCCCTTGAAGGAAGCGTATTTGTTGCTGGATCAGCTATTCAATGGCTCAGAGACGGATTGGGTCTTTTTAATGATAATTCTGAAATAGAGAAGCTGGCGTCATCTGTTCCTACAACTGGAGGAGTTTACTTTGTTCCTGCTTTTGTGGGACTCGGAGCTCCATATTGGGATTCAAACGTCAGAGGAGCCTTTTTCGGTTTAACCCGCGGCACTTCTAAAGAGCACATGATCAGAGCTGCGCTCGAAGCAATTGCATTTCAAACGAAAGATGTTTTTGATCTCATGCAAAATGAAGCTGGTATTAAGCTTAAAACCCTTCGGGTGGATGGCGGAGCTTCTGCCAACAATCTTATGATGCAATTTCAAAGTGAGGTTCTTAAAACGGAAGTCGACCGGCCCGTTAATATCGAAACCACAGCATATGGAGTAGCGCTAATGGCAGGTTTAGCTGAAGGCATCTGGAAGGATTTTGAAGAATTAGCCGCACTAAGAAAAAAGGACGCAGCCTTTACACCAAGCGAGAATGACTCCGATTTGAATCATGCCTACCGAGGGTGGAAAAATGCCGTTAAAGCAGCAAGGGTATTTCATGAAAATGACGATGATTTCTAGATTTTGTTCTTGAACATCATGTGTATTTCAGGTACATTTGTATTCTATGTTGCGGATTTTTTCTTTTTTGACACTATTGCTTGTCCTTATCTTTAAACCTGCTGAAGCTCAGCAAGTGCAAGCTCTTTTCTCTCATGGCGTATTTCTCATGGGAGGAAAAACACCCTATGTTGAAACCTACC
>JBBEBC010000161.1:0-54964 GCA_040882555.1 Bacteroidia bacterium | reverse complement strand
GTATTAAATGACTCTGAAAAGATCCAATGGGAAAAAGCAGAAATCTATTCGATTACTGGTAAATTATTGCAAAGCGTTTCAATAAATCAATCAAATTTCTCAATTAGCCTTCCATCAGATCTATCAAGTGGTATCTATTTGATCAGTTTAGAAAATAAAGGCATAAGAAGCCAATCACAAAAGCTGATCATTTCTAAATAATTCAATTCTTTAATAATTCATTCAACCTAATTCAAATTAAAATGAAACATTTCTATTCAATTTTAACTGCCTTAATTTTGATTTCTGGCGGATTAAAGGC
Source organism: Bacteroidia bacterium (assembly GCA_040882555.1). GTDB lineage: Bacteria > Bacteroidota > Bacteroidia > M30B66 > M30B66 > M30B66. The sequence continues at coordinate 54,663 of JBBEBC010000161.1, read as the reverse complement.
TCAGTTCACGGTTACCATTAATGTTACGGATGCCGATAGCGGCTTACCTCTAGAAAACGCTCAAGTAGTTCTTGACGGAAACTTTTTTGGAACAACAGATGCTTCAGGTAGCGCAGTATTTACTGATTTTGCTGATGGCGAATATTCATATAGTGTTACTTTGCCTTGTTACTCTGAAGCTGCAGACAATGTTGAAGTCATTGGTGCAGATGCTCAAACTACTATAACACTTGACCCTTCTACAACAAACAGCGTTTTCTTTTTTGTTGGCTCTCCATTAACTATTCCTGGAGCTAGTGTTGTAGTTACTGGTGATGACTTTTTTCAAGAGATTACAACAGGGGCACTCCTTGGTGATATTATCGAAAATGTTCCCTTTGGCGAATACTCATATACAATCACGGCAGCATGCTATGAAATGGTAAGCGGGAATTTCACGGTTGATTGCAATAATGGTGACGGAATAGCCGTATTTGTAGAACCTGCAACTGCTACAAGCAATTCTGTATTCTTCTTTATTGGTTCCCCACTTAGTATATCGGGAGCTGTTGTTGAAGTATCTGGCGATGGATTTTCACAAGAACTAGTCACAGGGGCTCCATTTGGAGATGTGATTGAAAATGTTCTTTATGGGGATTACTCGTATATAATTACTGCAAATTGTTATGAGACTGTTTCAGGAACATTTACAGTTGATTGCGCTAATGGTGACGGAATTGCCGTTTTTGAAGAGCCTACCGAAATTGTAATTAATAATACAGTTGCACAATCAGGCGCTACTTTAGAGGCAGAAGCTTCGGGAAGTTACTTTTATCAATGGGTAGATTGCGATAATTCAAATGAACCAGTTTCAGGTGCTACAAATCAATCATTCACAGCGACAACTAATGGCAGCTACGCTGTTGTTATCTCGAATCAAAACTGCGCGGTTACTTCTGAATGCTATAGTGTTACAGGTGTTGGTATTAATACTCTATACGCTGAAAATAAATTGAGCGTTTATCCAAACCCATTTTCAACTGTGGTAAGCTTAGAATTGCCTGATGCAGCTGAAGTGTCAAAACTTGAAGTTTATTCCCTAGCAGGTCAGCTAGTGCATAGTTAAAGAATGAATCCAAGCAATTTGGTTCAAGTTGATTTATCAAAATTAAATTCAGGTGCTTATATCCTTATGCTTGTAAATAATCAGAGTATATATAGAGCTCCTATTCAGAAAAACTAAAAATAGGTTAGGTAAGAAGGTCTCTGAATCGATTTTCAGGGGCCTTTTTTATTTCTCATAGGATGATTGATTTTCTTTAATGCATAGTGCAGTAATAACACCCATTGAAGGAGTCGCTTAGTATTAATTGGTACGACTAAGCCGTCGTTGTTATTGACCTTTTTCCTTCAACCGTAATTGCCGAACCTTCCGCGAGCATTACGGAACTTGGTTTTACTGCATTTAGAAATTCAAACTCTTTCCCATAGTTGGCTGAAAAATCAGCATCTATTTGATAATCTTCCACTTTATAAACTTCCCACCTTGGGTGGGTAACCTCATACTCATTTGATTTTTCTTTATTGACACTTGCATAACCCCAATAATGCTCGGTTATAAATTCTGTTTCGCTTTGAGATTCAATTTTAAATTTATCAATGCTTGCTTGCACATTGATAGAGTTCCATTTCCCAGCTCTTTTCCACTTGTACTCAATGACTCTGAAACCATCCCCAACGCTCCATTGATGTTGCATAGGTAAAGTCTCATAGTTTTCATTATAAATAGTATTTGCAACAAAAGTCAAAGCCGGTTTAGGAACAATTTCTTTTATAAACACTACACCTCTTTTCCACACTCCATTTTCAAAGCGCTTCACATAAAACCTCAGGTTAACTTCTTCAAAATCAGTATGAAATGGGACTTTTATCCCCAAAAGCTTAGTATTCATGAACATAAAGCCTATTAGACTTACGTAACATTTCCCATTCCAGAGGTCCAGCTCTGTCCCAGCAGGCAAATATTTGGAGAGCACATTTTGATCTACCACATAATTAGCAAATATTAATTTTCTCCATTCGGCTTTGAGGAAACTCATTGTTGTATAGTTTGGACAATCAACAACTGAATTATAATTTGTGTTTAGACTTTTTTAATGAGGCCCCGGTTCGACAAGCTCACCGGGAACTACGATGCGCAAAATCAATTTGCCTATTCTAAAGACCAACTTTGAAAACAAATCTCCCCCTCTCCTTGAGGAGAGGGGCTGGGGGGTGAGGTAAACTTCGACAGGCCCCGGTTCGACAAGCTCACTGATGCAATTAATCGATGGTTGCGATAACTTTTAATTCAATGGCTATGGGAGTCGGTAAACAGTTGATTTCTATCGTAGTACGACAAGGTAAATTGTCTTTGAAATACTCTGCATAAATGCGATTATAGGTCTTAAAGTCATCTTTCATGTTGGTAAGAAAAACGGTGACGTCTACAATCTTATCCCAAGAAGATCCACAATCTTCGAGAATGTACTTAATATTGTTAAACACAGAGTGGCACTGCTTTTCGATATCATATGAAATAATATTTCCTTCTGCATCGAGCTCCACACCGGGAATTACTTTGAGCCCTCTTTCACGTGGACCAACACCCGAAAGAAAAAGTAAATTGCCAACACGACGAGCATGAGGATAAAGTCCAACAGGTTCAGGAGCGCGAGAAGAGTTTAGTTTTGACATAAGGGAACGATGAAAAGAATAGAGGTAAGTATTATAGAAGTTTTACAGATTTGTTTTATCGCATTTTGAACATCGATGGTCGAAGTGAAACATATGACAAATAAAGCATTTTCAAGTAAAAGAGTCAATACAATGGTGAATTTACGTAAGGTTTTTAGCTTTGCTTCAACGATTTGCGCTTAATTGTGTTATACCTAAAAAGAATCCTATGAAAGCTATTTGGAACGATCAAGTAATTGCAGAAAGTGATAAAACATTTGTTATTGAGAATAATCATTATTTCCCTGCAGACTCAATAAAGAAGGAGTTTTTTAAAGACTCAAACACCCATACAGTTTGTCCTTGGAAAGGGACAGCATCATACTTTACACTCGATGTAAATGGAAAACAAAATCCAGATGCAGCTTGGTATTACCCTGAAGCAAAGACCGCTGCTAAGGAAATAGAGAATTACGTTGCATTCTGGAAGGGTGTGAAGGTGGAGAAATAATATTATCCTTCTTTACGAATAGATTGGAGCCCCTCAATTAAATGATCTAAATCTGAGAATGTGGTATATACGTGTGGAGTGATTCTAACTCCCGATATATTTTCCCATTCTATTGAAACAGTGTGAATACCATAGTTTTTGAATAGCTTTTGGTCAATTTCGGAAGGCTTAATACCGTCCATGCTAAGCAATGCAATGGCTCCGCTGAATGCATCAGATTTTGGTGTTAAAACAGAAATTCCTTCAGTCTTTGTTACTTCTGAAGTCCAATATGTTTTAAGCTGATGTAGTCGCTTGAATTTTCTTTCTGAGCCAATTCCATTATGAAAATCTAAAGCTCTGCCGATTGCCAACTCTGTTGGAAACGAGCGTGTTCCGAGTGTTTCGAACTTTTTAATATCGTCGCTTTCGGGCTTTTCGCCCGGAAAAAGGGGCATTAATCCAGCAATGCGTTCCTTTCTAACATAAAGCAATCCGCTACCAAAGGGAGCGCAAAGCCATTTATGTAAACTCGTTCCGCAAAAATCTACCTCAAGATCAGGAATGTTGAAGTTCAAATGTGCAAAAGAATGCGCACTGTCAGAGATGCTTAGGATGTCCCTTTTTCGAGCTTCTGAAGCAATTTTCGCAACAGGTATCACCTGTCCGTTCCAATTAATAAGGTGTGTAATATGAACTACTTTAGTTTTTGAATTGAACTTTTCGGTATAACGATTAGCAAGTTCATTATCATCTTCGGAGGTGCTAGGGTGATCGACCCAGACTAGTTTAATTCCATCGCGCTTTTCACGCCACTTCCAAGCATTTATCATATTCGGGTAATCCCATCGACTAAGCACTACTTCATCCCCTTTTTTCAAAGGGATCCCCATAATGACAGTTCCCAAAGCTTCAGTCGCATTTCTGTTAATGGCTAACTCTTCAGAACTACAACCTGCAAGTTGAGCCAAAGATGCTCTTAAAGCTTCTCTTCCTTGATCAAGAATTCGCCACATGTAGTAAGAAGGAGCCTCATTACTTAGGCGATTATACTTCTCAAAAGTGTCCTGCACTATTTGGGGTTGGGGACTAACTCCGCCATTGTTGAGGTTGATGATGTTTGGCGACGTAGTATAAGCCTGCTGTATTCCAAACCAAAAGTCTTCATTATCTAATTCTTCAAAACTCTTGAAATGCTCTTCGAGATTAGACGCATTAGCAGTGTTCCATGTTTCGAGAAATGGAAATGCCAGTGCAGAAATACCTACGTTTCTTAGAAATGAGCGGCGCTGATTCATGCGATTGATTTTAGGAATCTAAAGCTAAATGTTTTTAACCTCAATCAATAATTCCTTTTATAAAACAAAATAAGATGAGTTAAGAACGGATAAATAATTGTTTTTGCCACACGATAAGAGAAGGTGTTTTTAAAGACTCAAACACACATACGGTTTGTCCTTGGAAAGGGACAGCATCATACTTTACACTCGATGTAAATGGAAAACAAAATCCAGATGCCGCTTGGTATTACCCACAGACAAAGACTGCAGCAAAAGGCATTGAAAACTATGTATCTTTTGAGAAAGGCGTGAAGGTTGAGAAAAGAAAAAAAGGGAAGCAAATGACCGCTTCCCTTTTTTGTGGAGAATACCGTCCCAAGACCGCAGGGGAACCGGTCGCCCTTAATAGATTAGTGGAGAATACCGGATTCGAACCGGTCGCCTCTTGCCTGCCAGGCAAGCGCTCTAGCCAAATGAGCTAATTCCCCAATATGTCAATCATTCAACCAAATTATTGAGGATGGCAAAAGTAGAACTTTTTAGATATCAGCCAATGATTAAATAAGGCCTATCGTTTTGATCGCGTCAGATTCATTAATCTTGCATTTGAATATACTTTAGGCGTGATACCAGACAAACTTTTTTCAAGCTTAAGCGATGCTGCTATTGTTTCTGCCAATCCTTTAGAAGGAGGCTCAATCAATGACTGTTATCATGTGAATCTGAAGGATAATCGAGAGTTTTTCGTAAAAAAGAATGAGGCGAGCAAGTATCCAAATATGTTTCATTACGAGGCTTTGGGACTGGCTCAGTTACAGAAGGCTGGTGCTTCAATTCCAACAGTTTTGCAACAATTGGTGATTGACGATGCTCAATACTTAATTCTAAGCTATCATAAGAAACAAAGTGCCAATGCGCTTCAATGGGAAGATGCTGGTAAAATGCTAGCTAAAATGCATCAAACCAGTAGTTCAACATTTGGATTAGATTACGATAATTACATGGGTTCTCTGGTTCAAACCAATCGCAAAGCATCGACATTTCATGAGTTCTTCATTTTAGAAAGGCTCGAACCACAGATAAAACTGGCAAGAGATAAATCCGCATTATTTCCAACACATGCGGCACAGTTTGAGCGTTTGTTCGATAAGCTAGAAAATCTAATTCCAAAAGAGAAGCCCTCGCTGGTACACGGAGATTTATGGTCTGGAAATTTTCACCCTTCCGCCGGAGGCGTATTATTGATTGACCCAGCAATTGCATTTAGTCACCGCGAAGTTGATCTCGCCATGTCAACGCTTTTTGGTGCAGGGCCTGAAGCCTTTTATCGAGGCTATCAAGGGGTATTAAGAACCGAGAATAAACCTGAAGAGCGCTACCCGATTTACAATTTATATCCGCTGCTCGTTCACTTGAACCTATTCGGAAGTTCGTATCGTTCTGATATTGAAACGATTTTGGCTCGCTTTATTTAAAGGAGATTCTTCGATGTGCTTTAAATTGTAAAATCAACACTACTCAAAATTCAATCGTTTCGTGACAAAATTTAGATTCAAAGCCAACTCTTTGGCTGAAATAAGATCATCTACAATCAACTGAACTCAATTTTTTGTAGGTTCACCACCATGAACAGAAAAGACCTTTTCAGAAAGAAAACGCTGGCAAGCATGCACAAAGACATGGCTTACGTCGAAGGCCAGACAAGGCTTGTCAGAAACCTGGGACTGAAGGACTTAACCTTCATGGGCATAGCTGCAATTATTGGTGCGGGAATCTTTTCAACCATTGGAAATGCCAGTTTTCAGGGCGGCCCGGCAGTTACCCTACTTTTTGTGTTTACTGCTATAGCATGTGCTTTTTCCGCTATGTGCTACGCCGAATTTGCCTCTGTTGTTCCTGTAAGCGGAAGTGCTTATACCTATGCTTATGTTGCCTTTGGGGAAGTGATTGCATGGATTATCGGTTGGACACTCATCGTTGAATATGCCATAGGAAATATAGCTGTTGCCATCTCTTGGTCTGATTATTTCACAGGTCTTTTTCATGGTATTACCGGAATTCAAATACCCGAATACCTTAGCATGGATTATTTATCCGCTTCGCGGGGATTTGACCAAGTGCAAACCGAACTTTCCTCTGGAAAAACACTTTCTGAATTACCCGGATTCCTCCATGATGCTTACATGGCATGGAGCACTGCCCCTAGCCTTGGTTCATTGAAAGTAATTCTCGACATTCCTGCTCTTGCCATTGTTTTCATCATTACCTGGCTCGTTTACAGAGGAATTCATGAGTCAAAAACTGCAGCTAATCTTTTTGTGTATCTGAAATTAGGAGTAATCCTGTTGGTTATTGTTGCTGGAGCTTTTTACGTTGACACCGACAACTGGAGCCCTTTTGCCCCCAATGGAGTTTCAGGAGTATTAAAAGGCGTATCGGCTGTTTTCTTTGCCTACATTGGATTTGACGCTCTATCAACCACTTCTGAAGAATGCATCAATCCCCAACGGGATTTACCTAAATCTATGATGTATGTACTTATTATTTGTACTATTCTCTATGTTTTCATAACCCTCATTTTAACTGGCATGGTTCCATATACCGAACTTGCCGTTGGAGACCCTTTATCTTTCGTGTTCGAGCGAGTTGGCGTTCAATGGATTTCAGGCCTCGTGGCTGCTTCAGCTGTAGTTGCTATGGCTTCAGTACTATTAGTATTTCAGCTCGGGCAACCAAGAATCTGGATGACCATGAGCCGCGATGGACTTCTTCCAAAGAAATTTTCTAAACTACATCCTAAGTACAAAACTCCTGCATTTTCAACCATTATTACTGGTTTTTTGGTAGCAATTCCGGCACTTTTCATGAACCTTCAGGAAGTAACTGATTTGGTAAGTATTGGAACTTTGTTCGCGTTTGTGCTTGTTTGTGGAGGTGTTCTCAATCTTCACCATGATCCAAATGTTGAGAAAACTGGCTTTAGGGTCCCATTTATTGCCTCAAGAGTGTACTTGCCTTTGTTAATGATCGCAGTACTTACCTTTCTGCTGTATTTTAATGTTGAAGGAGTTCTGAATTTCTTCGATTTTAACGGCGGCTGGGAAGTTTTCAAACATAAAATCCCAATGCTTAGCTTTATTATTGTTTCAATTGGACTCACATTCAGAGCAATACAGCGCAATCTTTCACTCATTCCGATAGTTGGGCTACTCATTAATTTTTACCTAATGACAGAATTAGGCATTACCAATTGGACATTCTTTGGTATCTGGTTAGTTTTAGGTCTTTTCGTGTATTTTGGATATAGCGTCAGAAAAAGTCGTCTGGCGAAACCTCAAGCATCCTAATGTCGCCCATTCGCATAAAAATCAACAAACCTGAATACGGCCTGCTTTATCGGGCTTCTCTCTTGTTCATGCTCTTATTGGGCATCTTTTCAATAGTACTTTCTAAAGAACGCCTTTATGGCGACTCCGCAGATTATCTGCTGAGAATGATTCAAGAAAGCTCCTTCTTCATCATTCACTCTCGCCCAGCTTCCATTTTTATTGAGTGGCTTCCCGTTTTGCTTATTAAGCAGGGAGCTTCGCTACAACTCGTAGTTATTGCTCAAAGTTTTAGTGAGTGGCTTTGGATGTTTTTGAATTTCATCTTTCTCGGATTTATCCTTAAATCTCCAAAACATGCAATTGCATTGGTGATGGTCTATCTTTTCTCCATCAGATGGAATTATTTCAATCCGGTTTCTGAGCTTTTACTGGCGTTCCCACTATTCATTTTACTTCATTACCTCTGGTCTACATTACATAACAGAGTGCTTTTGACGAATCTTTTACTTAGTTGGACAATTGGACTTTTCCTCTTTTTTAGCCACCCTTTGTATATCATCGCGCTTCCCGTGATGCTGGGATTTATTTGGCTGCAGGAATCAAAACGTAGAGATTACATATTCATCGGAATTGGCCTTTTAGCCTTAGTTGCCTTGAGGTATTACTACCTCGATTCATATGAGAAAGATCCACTTTCAACGATGAACCTAAGCCTTACACCCGAAAAAATGCTGAAACGTTTCATTGCAATCGGCACTTTTTATGAATTGGGTAAATGCTATGCAGGCTTCATTTTTCTCTTTATTGCAGGGGCTTTTGCATTGAAAAAAACTAAAAGCTGGTTGCGATTTAGCTTACTTATCGCCTTTGTTTTAGGCTTCGCCGGATTGGTTGCTCATAAATTTGGAGGTCTATATCCTGAGACCTTTGAGCCCTTTGAACGATACGTTTTTATTCTGCCTCTCACTGTGGTAACTGTTCTTATTCCTGTTTGGTCTAAGTGGACTGGCTGGAAGAGGAATCTTCTTATTCTTTTCATGAGCTGGCATGCATTCTACATGTACAGATATAGCAGGATTGTAGTGAATCGTTATGAAGTATTTGAAAATGCCATTCAGAATTCTAGGCAGTTTGATGATGCGAAGGTGGTGTATCGCAAAGAGAATTACCATCCTGAATTTCTTTCAAATCGAATCAACGGGCACGATTGGATTATGACTTCAGAATCACTCATTCTGAGTTCTATGAAAGGCAAAGATTCAACGAAGCAGGTTTATATTAAAGAGCTATTTCCAGATGATTTCTACGAGAAACTTTCGGAAGATGATTTCATGTATTATATCTCCGGTTGGACTATGCCGGTTTCATCTTTGAACCACGATTACATGAATATGAAGCCAGGCAAATGGAGAGTTGCCAATACAGATTCAGCTCAGCATATTGACCAAGAATTTATTGAAAGTATCGTTTTTTCTCCTTCGGAGGAAGCGCAATTCAGCGTAAATGAAAAAACTCATTTACAAATCAAACTTGTGAACCAAACTGGGCAGCCGCTTTTCTCTGGAATGCGGATCCGTAAGGCGGGAATTGGTTATAAATGGCTGAAAAAAGGTGAGACCCAGCTCCAAAAAGGCAAATTCTTGAGCCCGTTAATGGCTGACCTATATTCGGAAGTAAACCAACGAATCATTGTTGTTGGCCCCGAAACAGAAGGCGAATATGAATTAATACCAGGTTGGCATTTTGAGGATAACGACGAATTCTACCCTTTTGGAGAAAAGATGAATGTGTCTGTAAGAAATTAAATTTCCATAACACTAAGAACATTTTTAATCCCTTTAGAATGAAAATATTCATACTGTTTTTGACACTTCTATCCTTCGCTTTTGAGGCCAGCTCTCAAGAATTGGTTTGGGAAAAACTTACTACAGAGCCATACCCCGGAAAGCAAGATGATATCTGTTTTATTGATGAAAATACTGGCTGGTATGTAAACGGATATGGCAAGATTTTTCATACTTCCAATGGAGGGAAAAGCTGGGAAAAACAATTAGAGAAAAAAGGCACGTTCTTCCGTACCATCGCGTTTATTGATGAAAATATCGGCTTCGCCGGAACAGTCGGCACAGATTATTTTCCAAATGTGGAAGATACCATCCCGCTTTATGGTACATCTGATGGTGGTAAAACATGGAATGCTGTTCAATATTCTGGCAATTATGTGAAAGGGCTTTGTGCCATTGATATTGTAAAGGAGCAATATATAAATCATGGCGAAATAGATTACAAAACACATATTTATGCAGTTGGAAGAGTGGGCGCTCCAGCAAATTTCATGGCTTCACACGATGCTGGCAAAACTTGGCAATCTTATTCTATGAATGATGATTGTAAGATGTTGTTCGACATAAAAATGCTGAATAAAGATCTTGGCTTTGCTTGTGCTGCAACTCATGAGGACATCACTCAATCTCATGCTTTGATTCTTAAAACCACTGATGGTGGGAAGAGCTGGAAAAGTGTGTTTGAAAGTAATCGTCCGTTTGAAACTACCTGGAAAGCATCTTTCCCAAGTGAGGAAGTTGGGTATGTTACTATACAGAGCTACAATCCTGATACTACAGTTGTGCAACAGCATGTTGCAAAAACCACTGATGGTGGAGAAACTTGGACTGAAATAGAGTTAGTCTCAGATAATAAAGCTAGAGAATTTGGAATTGGATTCATTGATGAAAAACATGGCTTTGTAGGCACCATGAACTCCGGATTTGAAACAAAAAATGGAGGCCAGACGTGGAAAAAGATTGATTTGGGAAGAGCCTGCAATAAAATCAGAATCTATAAAAACCCAAACGGGAATGTTTATGGTTATGCTATTGGAGTGGATGTCTTCAAACTAGAATAAAGCTCTAATAAATCACTTAGCCTTCATTTTATTACCTCTTTTTTCATGGGTAAGTTCTGCAAGTCCAAGTGCTTCCATCAACGGCGGAACGTACATTCCAAAACGAACTCTGAAGTTCTTTTTTAATCCATACCAACCTCCAACTGGGTTGCTTGTTGAGCGGCCCCAATGTTCAACGGTTCCTTCAACTGTATCTTGCTTTTCATCTTTACTACCTAACTCCATCCAATCGCCATGAGCTTTTAGCATTTCTTGAAGATCGTTCAAACAACGAATGTCATAATGCAGAACGGTTGAGCCTACTGTACAAACCAAAATCTCTTTACCCTCTTTTTCATCTACATGCATTGTATAATCTGAAGAAAGAGGTGGTGTTTTTAATTTTAGAGGATTGGATTTATCTCCTATTTTATCTTTTAAGTTCATAGCTATTATGCCAGATTAGTTAAAAGAAAGATAAGGAAATCTATTACGAGTACAGATTGGGAATTTCTATAAGCAGTTGAACTAATTTTCAGCAATGAATGCTAAACTGTTGAGCTAAAAAGCTCTGTAGTGGGTAAATTTCTCCACAGTTTGGCATCAAACGACATACAGATATTTCTTATAAAATTCCTTCCTAATTGAGTTACCTGAATGCTATATGGGTTGTGCAGTAAAAGTCCATCTTCAACAAATTCAGAAAGCCTTTCCAAACCCTCATACCAAGCCTCGGTCTGCATTTTTTCATCATCCCACGAAGTGGAAAACCGACACATCAAATTGCTAATGTGTTTCCTAATGATAAGATCTTCATCACTGAGTAAATGTCCCTTAAAAAAGGGCCAATTACCTTTATTAACTAGTGCAATATAATCTTCCACTTTCTTTTCATTCTGCACATATGCAGTTTCACAATCGCTTATGGAAGAAACACCTAAGCCAACAAGCAGTTTGGTATGTTTCGAGGTATATCCCATGAAATTACGATGCAATTCGCCCTTCATTTCAGAAACCATAAGTTCATCGCCCGGAAGGGCAAAATGATCCATCCCAATTTCTTTATAGCCAGCTAATTCAAACATCTCCCTACCCTTTTCATACATGGCTCTTTTTTCATCTGGAGCAGGCAAATCTAATTCAGTGAACTTTCGTTGACCAGGTTTTACCCAAGGCACGTGAGCATATGAATAGAAAGCAATTCGATCTGGCCTAAGTTTAATAACCTCATCTAAAGTCCTGGTAATTCCATCTAACGTTTGAAAAGGCAAGCCATACACTAAGTCATAATTCACAGAATCATAACCAAACTTTTTAGATTGAGTGGTAACCCAACTAACTTCTTCAACAGTTTGAAAGCGATGAATAGCCTCTTGAACTTTCTCGTCAAAATCCTGAATGCCATAGCTCACACGGTTAAAGCCTAAATCTGCAAGCACTTTCAGATGTTGTTCTGTTGTGTTGCCCGGATGACCTTCGAAACTGAAAGTAGCGTTTTTAGTAATGACTGCAGTTGAAGTAAGTCCTTCAATAAGACTTTTAAGATTTTCAGGGCTAAAAAATGTTGGAGTTCCACCACCCAGATGCAGTTCTGAAATTCTAGGCGTTTCCTCAAAAACATCAAGATACATGCTCCATTCATTAAGAACTGCTAAAATATAAGGCTTCTCAACTAGGTGATTTTTAGTAATTCTGGTATTACAACCACAATAGGTGCAAAGACTTTCGCAATACGGAAGATGGATATAAACACTTATACCATCACTATTATTTGTGCTTTGAAATGTCTTTTTAACACGCAGTTTCCAATCGTTTTCAGCAGGTCTTTCTTTATCCCAATATGGGACTGTTGGATAGCTAGTATATCTTGGCCCCGGAACATTATATTTCTTAATCAAATCAGTGTTCATGATTGCTCGTTGAAGACTCTGAATCAGATTTTTGGCAACAGGCGTGTTCAGTATTATTTTGCATTGACATGGAAGGACTCACATATGGAATACCTAAACCTAAGCCTCGAAGAATAAGCAAACAAGCCATTAATCCCGCGACAAGCGGAACATATTTTCTGACCATAGTTCTGAAAGAAGCCGAGATTCCAGAAAAAAGGGTAACACTGAACATTGCAGGTAAAGTACCCAACCCGAACACTGCCATGAACAGTGCACCCTTATAAATATCGCCGGTAGCCATGGCTCCGGCTAATGCCATATAAACTAATCCACAGGGAAGAATGCCATTAAGCATACCGGTAAAAAAGAGGGCGGTATGCGAGCGTTTTCTAAAAAGTACAGAAAAGCCTTCCTTAATTTTCATCGTGAAACGAGATGCTGAGCTGCTAAGATATTTTGACAAGCCCGCTGCAGGTAGGAAAAGCCCAACAAGAATGATGATTCCGAGTGTAATTGACAATCCTTGTTGATACCCGGCAAGCACTACGCCCATGCCTAGAACACCAAAAACAGCTCCTATTATTGAATACGTAAAAGCCCTTCCAATATGATAAAGCAATAGTCCGCTAACCTTACCCGAGGTGCTTAAGTGATGCACAGGCAAAGCCAAAGCAATAGGACCGCACATTCCCACGCAGTGGAAACTACCTAAAACCCCTAAACTTATTGCTGCAATAAGGAATTCCATGATTAAGCATTTATCATAATTACACCTTCCTGGTAATAGGTAGAATCACCCGATTTCCAATCGATCTTTAATTTATACATGCCTGATTCAAGACCTTCGGTTGAAATAATTTGCGAGTGATTTTCGCCTATTTTGATATCAAATACTTTATCTGATTTATCATTCGAAGGCTTAAAAAGGGTAATATTTCCGCTAACGCGGGATGGCTCAAAACTTTCCGGAACGTTCAGTTCGATTTGATTTAAGCTAACTGTCCACACGATAGCTTTTTCAAGTTCCCGCGCCCTTTGCATTTTATCAATTTGCTGCTGATAGGCCAGTTCTTTAGAGTAGTAATCGGGCGCTACCAAATCAATCTTCTGCCTAAAACTGTGCACGACTAATGCAATGATGCTTAGCGCAAAAACAGTATAAACCATAGCTATACCACTACCCCAATTCCACTTCATTTTCTTTTTCATCAGCCTTATGTATTATTTGGTGGGTCCCAGGAAATTTGTTGAATATCTCTCAAGAACTCTGTCACCCGAATTGACACTGAATTTGATTTTATTCTTTCTGCCTTGTAAATCCTTTCTATGAATGACAACGAAAAAAGTACCTTCTTCCATTCCATCGCGATCAATTGTAAAATAGCTTTTCCGGTTACCAATATTCTTTATCTGAGCAGGGAAATTGTCGATCACTAATTTAATAGGAAGGTCTTCCCTAGATTTATTAATAACTTTAAAGTTGTAGAGGTTTGCTATACTGTCCTGACCAATTTCTTGATATAACGTTCCTGGGGATCTGAGAATAGTGATTTCGGCTAGACTTCTGCTTCCTAATCCGAAGCCTAATCCAATTATGAGAGCAAGCAGGACTATTGAATAACCAATCATTCGCGTGGTGATGGTTAACTTTTCACCGATTGAAATTCCGTTTTCAGAATCATATCTTATCAAACCACGAGGCTTCTTAACGTGATCCATAATTTCATCACATGCATCTATACAAGCGGTGCAATTAACACATTCGAGTTGAGTGCCGTTTCTTATATCTATTCCTGTTGGGCAAACCCTAACGCATGCACCGCAATCAATGCAATCGCCTAAAGCTGATTCATCTTCCCCTTTTTTGTGCTTACCACGAGGCTCACCCCGAACATAATCATAAGCCACAACAATAGAATGCTTATCGAGCAAGACGCCCTGCAATCGCCCGTAAGGGCAAACAACCAAGCAAACCTGCTCCCTAAACCAACTGTAAACAAAAAAGAATGCTCCTGTGAAAGCTAGAATCGCAACAAACCCTCCAACATGCAAACTAACAGGCTCAATGATAATCTTCAAGAGATCATCCATTCCAATAATGTAAGCTAAAAAGAAGTTGGCTATCAGAAATGAAATTGCTAGAAAGATAAAATGCTTAGCTGCACGTTTCACTAATTTTTCCTTTGTCCAAGGAGATGCTTTAAGTCGCCTTTGAGCATTTGCGTCACCATCAATCAGATACTCAATTTTACGAAAAACCATTTCCATGAAAATTGTCTGGGGACAAGCCCAGCCGCAGAAAAGTCTTCCGAAAATTGCTGTAAACAGTACAATAAATACCATGAAAGTAAGCATGGCAACAGCAAAAAGAAATAAATCTTGAGGAAAGAAAACGAACCCGAAAATGATGAACTTTCGTTCAATAATATTCAGAAGGACGAGTGGATCTCCATTTATTTTTATAAAAGGAATGGAAAAGAAAAGTACCAGATAAACAATGCTGGCAATGGTCCGCTTATTATAGAACTTGCCTTTAGGCTTTGTTGGGAAGAGCCAATTTCTATTCCCATCTTCAGCTATCGTATTTATAGAATCTCTGAATGACTCATTCGGCTCAAACTTCCTCTCACTGTCGCTTTCCATTTTATGAATTATTTGTTATTGGTGCTCATTTCTTCAATTGGCGAAGAAGTTGAATCAGGTATTTCTGATGAAGTTGAATCTGCGGGCATAACTGCTTCCTCAACCCAGATTTCACCTTGAGCTTCTTTTGCATTTGCAGGTTTTGTTCCCTGAAACGTGAGAAGGTAGCTCGATACTTTTTGCATAGACTCAGGATTCAATTGAGTCTGCCAAGCAATCATTCCTTTTGCAGGAACACCGTATTTTATTGTCTTGAAGATATTCTTAATTCCACCTCCATGAATCCAAAACTCATCGGTAAGGTTTGGCCCTACTCCACCTTCACCTGCTTCTCCATGGCATGAAACACAATTCCCCGTATAGATTTCTTTTCCTGAAGCAAGCATCGCTGCATCAGTAAACGCAATTACATTACTTTCATCAACAGACGCTGCCACATCTTTAAGACGATCCTTTTTCTCAAGCTCTGCTTCTGCTAATTGTTCTTGATATTCTTGAGCTGGTAAGGGACTAGTCTGAAAAACATGGTAATCGAGCAAATAAACTACACCAAATATTATTGTAAAATAGAATCCGTAGATCCACCAAGGTGGGAGGTTATTGTCAAGCTCGCGAATACCATCGTATTCGTGATCGGTCATTACTTCCGCTTCATTCTCAACCGGAACAGCATCATTAACTAACCTATCAAGCCATTTCCAATTAACTACAGGCTTAGAAAGAGAAAGGTCTGGTTCTTTCTGAAAACCAAGGCCTATTAGCATATTTTTAATAGCACGAATCATGGTTAGAATCATAATAAACTCAATCACAATCATCAAAGCCATTAAGACAAATATCCAGCTATCTAGACCGCCGATTGTCGTAGGAGGCATCCAATTTTGAGCATCCGCTGAATTGGCAGAACCAAGAAATGCTAAAATCAAAATAACCGGGATTGGGCTAGTTGATTTACTCTTATTTGATTCTTTATTTGATTCGGCGAGATTACGCATTGTTGCCGAAAGGCTAAGTATAACAGCCAAAAGCACTAATGCAGTAATTGCAAGTACAATAAATGTTGGGTTAGACCAAACCGAATTCAATTCAGCAGGTGCTGTAGTCTCCTGAGCCGAAGCTGCCAGAGTTGGCAGAATTGCTAATAGGGTAATCTTAAATTTTCTCATAGCAGCGTTTTTTTCAATGTCTTAACCTTGAATTACAAATCAGGATTCGTTTTGATCCAGAGGTAGATTCTTCATCGCTAGAATTTCCTGCTTATCTGATAGCATTAAATAAATTAGCAGGATGACGAAGAATAGGAAGAATATGATTAATGAAATCATTGGAAAAATGTCAATTCCGGCAATACTTTCTAAATAATTAATGAATTTCATGGTTACTTATTTTGAAGGGTTTACTAGGGAAGCTTCAGTGCTGAAAATAACTTTGTTCTCGCCTTTGATATCAATACCGAGCCTTTGCAGATAAGCAATTACAGCGATGATCTCTTTTTGAGGTGGTGTTTCAATTCCTGATGCTTTAAGATTGGCAGTAATCTCATTTGACTGCTTCATCAAGTCCATATTTGCAAACCTGTCGTAGTTTTCAGGATATGGAACGCCAAGCGTAATCATAGCTCGTATTTTTGCTGGAGTAGAAGCCGTGTCTAAATCGTCATCCAAAAGCCAAGGGTAAGCAGGCATAATTGATCCGGGCGACATCGTTGTTGGCTCATCCATGTGATTGTAATGCCAGCTGTCGGGATACCTTCCGCCTTCTCTTTGCAAATCAGGACCAGTTCTTTTCGAGCCCCACTGAAAAGGGTGATCATAAATAAATTCACCGGCTTTAGAATACTCACCATATCGTTCTGTTTCAAAACGGAATGGCCTAATCATTTGACTATGGCAGGTATAACAGCCTTCTCGAACGTAGATATCTCTACCTTGTAACTCAAGAGCTGTATATGGCTGAACATTCGCAATCGTTGGGATATTACTCTTTATAAGGAAGGTTGGAACCATTTCAATTACACCTCCAATAAGAATCACAACGAGACTCAAAATCAACAACTGAGTTGGTCTACGTTCAATAACTCTATGCCAATGCTCTCCTGCAACTCGACCTGGAGTTGCGCCTGTAGGTAATGAACTTGCTTGGGCCGCTTCATCTGCGATAAAACTTCCTGCTTTAGCAGTTTTGTATAAGTTGTAAATCATTACACAGAAACCTACCAGATAAAGCGTTCCTCCTAGTGAACGAAGCGCATACATCGGGATTAACTGTGTGACAGTCTCAAGGAAATTCGGGTACTGAAGGAAGCCATCTTCTGTAAAATCTCTCCACATCTCAAACTGAGTAAGACCTGCCCAGTATAGAGGAATAGCGTAAAACATTATTCCGAGAGTTGCAATCCAAAAGTGGAAGTTTGCAAGTTTCTTTGAAAAAAGCTCCTTACCATAGAATCTTGGGAATAGCCAGTAAAGCATACCAAATGTGAGCATACCATTCCAGCCAAGGGCACCAACGTGAACGTGAGCGACAATCCAATCGGTAAAATGGGCAATTGCGTTTACATTCTTTAGCGAAAGCATTGGGCCTTCGAAGGTTGACATACCATAAGCTGTAATGGCAACTACCATAAACTTAAGTACAATGTCTTCCCTTACTTTATCCCAGGCGCCTCTCAGCGTAAGCAATCCGTTAATCATACCACCCCAACTTGGCGCAATAAGCATGAAGGAGAAAACCACCCCAAGACTTTGAGCCCAATCGGGTAATGCTGTGTACAGTAAATGGTGAGGACCCGCCCAGATGTAAAGGAATATAAGAGCCCAGAAGTGAATTATGGAGAGTCGGTAAGAATATACCGGACGATTAGCTGCCTTCGGCACGAAGTAATACATTAAGCCGAGGTAAGGAGTTGTTAGGAAAAACGCCACTGCGTTGTGACCATACCACCACTGAACTAAAGCATCTTGAACACCTGCGTACCAGCTATAGCTTTTGAAAAGAGAAACTGGAATAGCGAATGAATTCACAAGGTGGAGAACCGCTACTGTTACGAATGTTGCGATGTAAAACCAAATAGCAACGTATAGATGCTGTACTCTTCTTTTGAGAATGGTACCGAACATGTTCCATCCGAAAATGACCCAGATAATAGTTATAGCAATATCTATTGGCCATTCCAGCTCAGCATATTCTTTACTGGTAGTGATCCCGAGTGGCAGCGTTATCGCTGCCGCGAGGATGATTAACTGCCAGCCCCAAAAGTGGATTCTACTAAGTTTATCACTAAACATCCTTGCCTTGCAAAGTCGTTGTAGCGAGTAATACACTCCGGCAAAAATACCGTTCCCCACAAATGCAAAAATCACTGCATTGGTATGCAGAGGACGCAACCTTCCAAAAGTAGTATATGGAATTCCAAGGTTCAGGTTAGGGAATACAAGCTCTAAAGCTATATAAAGCCCAACGATCATTCCGATTAACCCGAAAACGATAGAGGCAATAGCAAAATCTCTGGGGGTTCGGTTGTCGTATTCAAAGTGTTCTACTTCCATGACAGCGTTATTATTTTGGTTGGTTGGATTTGGTTTCTTTGTTGGTTACTTCCGGCGAATCCTCAAACAGCATCCTCACAGCAGGGGTGTAATCGTCATCGTATTGACCCCTTTTTACCGACCATAGGAAGGCAATAAGGAACACAACGGCAACAGCAATGCTTATAAAAAGGAGGAGAAAAAGGGCACTCATTCTATTTAAGTGTTCGGGAAAGTTGGTTTAGCAAAAGTATGTTCAGCCTCTTGCGGGCGATATGACCTGTATCAGATAGAAATATGATTTTCATCATGTTTTATAAGACTCTTGTTCTAAAGCCTTTTTAATTTTGCCAAAAAGGAGGAAGAAAGCGTCGCAAAACTCACAATACTTATAGAAGCTGTTGGCATTAGAATAGCCGCTATAACGGGCTGAAGCTCACCTTGAATTGCAAAATATAACCCAATAACGTTATAGATAGTCGACAAAGCAAAACTTACTAAGATTACCTTTTTTGAATCTCTTGAATAATCAAGTAAGATGTCTAATGAAGGCAATAACTTACCATCGATGATTGCATCACAAGCAGGTGAAAAGTTATTTAAATCGTCGGATACAGCAATTCCAGCATCACTTTGTTGAAGTGCACCCGCATCATTGAGGCCATCACCAATCATGATAACATTCTTCCCTGATGTCTTAAGAGTTTGAATAAATTCAAGCTTTTGTTCAGGCTTCTGGTTGAAAAGCATATGATCATCTGAAAACCACTCAGACATGAATAATCTGTCGCTATCGTTATCACCGCTAAGAAGATATATTTCATTCTTCTTCTTGAGATTCTTCAATAAGTCATTCATGCCTACGCGCATAGAATGACTAATCTGGAAATATCCTACAATACAATCATCTTTTTTAAGGTAAACTCGAGTTCTATTTACAGACGAATCGGTTTCTGTTATCCCAGTGAAAACTGGCGACCCAAGCAAGAACCGTTTATCACTCAATGTTGCACGTATACCTTGTCCGCTTACTTCTTCGAAGGATGAAATCTCGAGTAAATCGGATAGATCGTATTGCTCAACTATTGCTCTGCTTAAGGGATGGTTTGAATGCTTGCAAATGGACACTGCAGCTTTCAGATCTTCATCGCTGATAGTGCCAGAAAAAGAAACATGCCTGTCAACACTGCTGGTTAATGTTCCTGTTTTATCAAAAACTATAACCTGAGATTTTGATAGTTTCTCAATGACGAATGCATTTCTAAGAAAGAATCCATTTCTACCTAAAATCCGGAGAACATTACCTTGAGTGAAAGAAGCTGCCAGAAGCAAAATACATGGACAAGCAACAATAAGAATGGTGGTAACCGCATTTATCATTCTCTGAGTTTCCCCCTGCCATAACCAGTAACTCGCACTTACAATGGAAATAATAAATACAGAAATAGTGAAGTATTTATTAATCCTATTCTCAAGACTCGCTCTGTTCTCTTGTGCATCATCTTTCTGAAAAGCTGGCTTATTCCATAAAGCAGTTAAATAGCTTTGTTTCACCGGTTTTACTATTTCCAGCTCAATGCTTTGCCCGGTTTGCTTGCCTCCTGCATAAATCAAATCTCCCGACTTTCTCTTCACTGGTGCAGATTCTCCCGTAACGAAACTATAGTCAATCATAGCTTCACCCTTTAAAAGAATTGAATCAGCAGGAATAATCTCTGCATTTCTGATAATCATTCTCATACCACGCTTTAGGGCGGTTACTGGAACTCTCGTTTCACCTTCGCTGCTTGCAACCGACACTGCTACTGGGAAGTAGGATTTATAATCCCGATCAAACGCAAGTGTTTCATAAGTTTTATTCTGAAATGCTCTTCCTATAAGCATGAAAAATACTATTCCTGCCATAGAATCAAAGTAACCAGGACCTATCCCAAGCGCCAGCTCATAAACACTTCTTAGAAAAGTCATTAAAATTGCTGCGGCAACAGGAAGATCAATATTCAACTGCCGAGCTTTCAATGCCCCAATGGCTGACTTAAAAAAGTCGGATGCTGAAAAGAATAAGACAGGAATTGCTAATCCCAGATTAAGAAGGCTAAAGGTTAGTCTTAATCCTGGCTGTTCATCAACGTCTGCAATAGAGAAATACTCAGGAAAGCTGAGCATCATGATATTACCAAAGCAAAAACCGGCTACTCCTATTTTATACCAAAGACTTCGATCAATCTTTTTAGATTTCTCATTATCAATGTCATTCAGATTAATATGAGGCTCATAACCTATTGAGGTAATGATTTCCGCAACGCGGGATAGCTTTATTTTATCTGGCCTATAGATAACGGTAAGTTCCCGCTTAGGGAAATTAACAGAAGAACTCAAGATACTTGAATCCATCTTTTGAAGATGCTCAAGAAGCCAAATACAAGAACTGCAGTGAATTCCAGGGATGAAAAAAGTAACGTGGTTTTGATTTTCCTCGCTAAAATGAATCAGACGTGATAAGACATATGCATCATCTAGGTAGCTAAACTTCCCATCAAATTGACTGGTATCGGGGGAATTTCCTTTTGAAGCTTCAATAGAGTAATAAGTACAAAGATTATTCTCCTCCAGAATTTCATAAACCAATTTACAACCATTGCAGCAGAATACTTTTTCAGCTAGAACGACTTTTTTTTCCTTACAATCTTCGCCGCAATGGTAACAAACAAGGCCTTCCTTTATCGCAGCTTGTGGAGATGATTCTTTCATTTCTGAATAAGCAATTAGTCGTCATACCCCGGACCTGATGTACCTGTAGCTGCTAAAGATGAAATTTGAAGAACACAATCCTCAAGTGCTTTAATTTTCGGGAAGAGAAACTTCCGTTCGCGCTTAAGCTGGTTCATTACTATTTCTTCAAATTCTTGAAGCTCTGCATAACAGAGTTTCATTAACTCATTTGATAGTTCGGGTGGGGTATAATTGTTGGATATTTTCTGAATAGAATGAAGAAGTGCAATAATATGATCGTGTTCCTCGATGATTTGATTAATGCAACTGAGCATCAATCCTGTATTTAGGAATCTTACTGGGTCCGGTTGCCTTTGGACTTCTACGAGTTTTCTTACAAAAGGAAACAGACTACTTTCTTGCAAATTTATTAACCCATTGATTTGATTATTCAATTGTACTACAAGGCAGATTAAGTCCTGTAATACTGCTCTATGTCTAGGGTTAGAATAAATAGCAGACTTGAAATTTTTATGCATCAATAACAGCATAGATTTCGCGTAAACATGATGTTTGCTCACGATAAAATCAAGCAAATCTGTTTCTTCGATGTTCTGAAATCTTATATGTCTGAAATTCGACATGTATCCTCTTCTTCTTGGATACAAAATTGAATCATGCTAAGCGAATTGAAAATGACACTCCTCATTCTTAAATATGATAAAAATCAGTTTTTAAGAAGATGGGTGTCTGAAGAACTTAAAAATGAATTGGCGAAATGCTAAATAAAAAGGCCCTGTTGAGGAATCAACAGAGCCTTTGAAATATTATATTGTTAAAACTAGTTCTTAGTGAACTTGTGTGTACTGATTTTATTCTTGCTAATCACCTGAAGAATATACATTCCAGCAGGATAAGAATCAACAGAGATTACCCCGTTTGAAGATGAATTTACATAATCAACCAAGCGACCTGAAGTATCAAATATTCTAAAGCTTGCATTTACATCTGCCCCACTCACACGAAGGAAATTAGAGGCAGGATTTGGACTAATCTGAAGTTGATTATTCGCATCCTGAATTCCTGTAACATCTTCAACTGAAACAGTAACGGGAACTAAATCGCTTGTACAAACTTCTGAAGCTAGTTCAACTTGCCAATTATAGTAGTAGAAAAAATAGGTTTCTCCAAACGTAGTTCCAGTAATTTCAAGAGCTCCTCCAACATTATATGGGTAAGGGAAACCTGTGTTTAAGAAATCTCTAACTAACCTAGGACTAGCAGATCCGATTGATGCTTGATTTGTTGCTGCATCACTTTCAAGGTAGTAATTAGATCCTGGTGCTAATTCGAAATTAAGCTCAACAACGGTTGTACCTACTGGTAGGTCTATGGTAACAGTATTAAGAAGAACGTCATTTTCATCAAACAAATCAATTTTCCGTTCTCCTTCGGTATCGGTTGTTACTGTCACATTCTTAAGCGTACAATCTTCATTCACATTAAAAAACACATCAGAATTTGTAGAAACTTGACCGAATGAGCTTCCTGAAGGAACTAATTCGCCAACAATTTCTTCACCCCCTCCGAAACTAACTGAAGTTTGAACATAATAGGTAGCTTCAGTAGAAATAACTGGTGTTTGAAAAGAATTTCCTTCCCCAAGCAATATCATTCCATCTTCGTCTTCGAACCAAACCACATTAGAACCTGAAGCCGTTAAAATAGTTGAACCCTCAGCCCCTAATAAAACATCTTCGGCTACTGGAAGTATCGGAGATACAACATCTACAGTAATCACTTGAGAGGTAAACTCAGCACATGAACCCTGAATAGTCAGTGTGTACTCTCCACTTTGTTCTACCATTATAGATTGATCAGCAGCACCAGTACTCCATGTGTAACTGTCTAGACCAGCTGGTCCTTGAAGTTCAACCATTCCACCTTCGCAGAACTGATTTTCCCCAACAACAGTAACAGCCGGTGTTTCATCTGGAGTTTGCGTTACCTGAATTGTTCTTGATTGAGCCGCACAATTATTATCCATGCTGATAACCTCCACGTTATATTCGCCTTCTGCATCTACTTCTACTGACTGTGTAGTTTCTCCATTTGACCATAAGTATTCATACCCCGATGGAGCATTTAGTGTAAGAGCCTGACCTGCACACAGAACAAATTCTCCATCAGCAGTAATTATAGCTTCTGCAGAAACACATTCATTCTCTATAACAGTTAGAAATTGATCAGCAGAAGGATTCAAAATAGTTTGAGATATTCCAGAAGGCCAGTTAATTACTACTGAATCTATAACTGTTGATTCACCTAGACCAAAATGGAGCATCGCTGTATTAACAGTACCATAACTCTCGCCAGCTCTAACTTCACGAATTTGAACTCCCCAAGAGCCATAAATAAGCGCATGCGCTCCAATTGCTCCTGAATTACTAACAGTTCCCTGTAAATCTAAAGTGAAAAAATGGTTGTTGTTAGAAGTTGTATTTAACCAAACAACATCATCTGTGTTTGTAGGCGTAGTGTAAATATTACCGTAACCTGCAAATAAGTCTACTTTCCCATCATGATTCAAGTCGCCAGTTGCAAAACTTAACATGCCGTTGTTATTGAAAAGACCTTCAACCATCGTGAATGTCTTATCGCCATTATTCTTATAGAATCGGTGACTTGAGCCAGAGATTATTAAATCAAGGTATCCATCATTATCAAAATCCTCCATCATAGACTCAATCGGAGTCATATTGGTGATGTCAAATCCTGTAGTTTCTGTAATATCTGTATAAACATTATTACCATCATTTTCAAGTATCTGACTTTGAAAGTCATGATTTGTAAGAAGTAAATCAAAGTCACCGTCATTATCGATGTCCCCAAAACTTGCAGTCCAGGACTGCCAACCAACATTTAAATTGTATGCCTCAGCATTTTCAGTATATGTTCCATCCCCATTATTTTCAAACATCACGTTAATTCGACGACCATCAGTTGGAGAATTAACACCTTGACGACATTTGGCAATATATAAATCAAGGTCACCATCAAGATCAAAATCAGTCCAAACACTGCCGTAGTTTCCTGAATCATCTGTATCAGAAACATCAAAATCCATGATAAAATTATCGATAGCAAGACTTCCAGTACCGTCATTCATGTAAATGCTACTTTCCCCATTATCATCACAAGTAAATAAATCAAGCCACCCATCATTATTTGCATCTATTACTGTAATGTTTTGCAAGAAGAAATTTGATTGCGGCAGAGTAATTAAAGACCCAGGAGTTCCATCGCTGTTGGTCATTAAAATTTTGCATGATCCATTCCAGCCTCCTACTATATCCACATACCCGTTTTTGTCAAAATCGCCAGCAGCCATTGCCCATGCTGAACCAGAAGCCATTTGACCTAATTCAATATTCTCGTAGGTGTTGCCTACTCTTTGAACTGACACCCACGCTGTGCGCCCCTGATCAAGACGAATAATATCATCAAGACCGTCTCCATTCCAATCAACAATAGTCATTGAACAACCACTGTTATTTGAAGAAAACATGCGTTCTGTTGCATCTTCAAATGCTATTTGCCCAAACGCTGGAACCGAGAGAGCTCCTATTGCGAGAACAAAAGCACTTTTTTGTAGAAAATTTTTCATGTGTAATATTTAATTGTGATGGTTTCTGATTGTGAACTTACAAAGATGATAATTCTTTGAATACAATAATTTATTGTTTCGTGATTAGCAACTTCCTGATTTCTTGAGTGTTATTTGAATTAACTTTCAACAAATAAACTCCTGCACCCACCTTTGCATCTATTCTCACTGAGTTTTTATTAATAAGGTTAAAATCTGCTTGGACTAACTTTCCATCCAGAGTGTAAATCTGTAACGCATCAATAGGTGTTTTAGAAGAAAGGTAAATAAGCTGCCCTACACTTGCTGGATTAGGGTAAACGCTTATGTTGATTTTTGGCTTTTTATTTGAAAGAGGACTGATCAGCTCCAATAAACTATCAGCTGCAACAACAACTGGAGTATTATCTGACGCATCAAAAAGTTCTAGGAAAGTATTTATTTCAGGAGCATCGAACAGGCGCATTTCATTTAGCCATGAAGGAGGAACTGCCTGATAATGCACTCTTACAAATGCCTTAAATTGACCACTATAACCATTCAATGCAACTTTATAATGTAAAATATCCTTTCCACTTCCTTCTACTCCTCCTAGCTTATTAAAGTCAGGATCAAACTCAGCCTCACCAACTATTTTAACAGTGTCATAAACAGAATGTTGTGTAGTAAAACCTAAAGGAGGGAAACGGTTGTCCTTCAAGTGAATGGCAGACCTTTCTAAAACAGTGGTAACATCTCCATTTACATCACCCATTATCATTTCATAAATCTGAACTTCATTCTCTCGCCTGATAATGTCATGATGCGGTTCGCCTGGACCATTATAATTAACTATTTCTCCGTCACTACCAAAAGTTCCAGACTTAAATATTGTATCACCTAGAACATCAAGCATAACAAATTCAACTACCGCTCTGCGAGCAGGATAACCACTTGGGAACTTATGCCCTGCTTTATTGGTAAGTAAAACTTCAAATGAAACTGAATCGTCTTCAAAGGTTGGCGCTGAAAGCTCAACATCTAAAGTTTGAAACTTAAGAATTCGGGTAATTGCTGCAAGCGAAGAATCAAAATTCGCATCAGACACTTCTATACCTAAAAGCTCTTTGTTTCTTTTAATCAAATCAACCATAAAGCTATTGGAGCCTGCAAAAGTGTGGAGATTAAAAGGCGACCTTCCCGGCAAAGCCGTATAACCAACAGCAATTTTAACAGGGTCTTCAATCTTGGGCATATGACAAGTTTGGCATTGAAGCTCCTGATTAGGATATGAAGAATTTAACCACTCATGATAAGTAGCTTGCTCTACAAAAGTTCCTCCTGTTTCATTACCCTCTAAATCTACTGTGTTAGAAATCAAGGTGTGACATGGTGAGCAAAAGCGCCCTTCGCTAACGTGCGGACTGTAAGCCGGAGTGAAATTGATATACAATTGCATTGGCCCAACAAACGGTCCGAAAAATGGTCCATATGCTACTTTTGATGTATCAAAGGGGATATCTCCTGTAAAGCGAGTACCGAGACCATCTACTCCAATGGAGTGACAACCAAGACAGCCCACTCCTGATATTCCAAGCGAATCCTGTTCAAGATCTTCGAGTGTATAATGATCACCACCGCGATAAAAGGCATTAAAATGACCCATTGGTGCATGACATGAAGTACAGAGATCTTGTAATTCTAAGGCATGACCAGGGTTGCTTAACACCTCATGTCGAACTTTGGCTCTCCAAAGTGGGTCAACTCCTGCAAGTCCCATCATAGAAGCCTCCCAGTCATCAAATAGATTTACATCCTCTCCATTCAAGTTTACATTTGCAAGACCCATTGGATCAAGACCATGGCATCCTTTGCACCTTAATGAGGGAATGAAAAGCGCATTCGTATCTAGCGCCCTGCTATGAAGCTGCATTAAAGCCTCAATATGTGGTGAATAATTTGGATTCTCTTCTGACTTATTATTGCCTTTAATACCTGCTGCCATCCCCACGAACCCTAGCAACAGAGTCAGATAAAATAACTTTTTTCTCAAAATCTTTACTAAAATATAATCAAGATAGTAAAGATACAGAAAGAAATTAAAATCTATTCATTAGTCGTACACATTTGCAACTTTTATAAGTTGCTGGTTATCAAGTATTGATATTCGTTTCCCCTTCAGGGCAATCACTTTATCATTTTTGAACTCGCTCAATAAGCGAATAGCCGTTTCAGTAGCAGTGCCAACAATGTTGGCAATATCTTCTCGACTTAGACTAACACTAATAGTTATTCCATCATCCTCAAAACCATAAGTGTTTTTAAGATATAAAAGAGCTTCAGCTACTCTCTCTCTTACAGGCTTTTGAGCTAAATCTATCATCCGATGTTCAGCATTCTTCAAATCCTTTGAAAGAAGTTTCATCAACTGCATTGACAAAACTCCGTTCCCTTCTACCAAACACAAAAACGCTTTCTGAGGTATGAAGCATATTTTACTATCCTCGAGAACTTCCGCTCCTGAAGCATACTTATCACCACTTAAAAGTGCTCTATAACCCAATATATCTCCGCCTTTGGCGAGTCTAACAATTTGCTCTTTGCCTTCATCTCCAATTCTGAAGATTTTAATTTTTCCTTCTTTAACACAATACAAACCGTGTGGATAAGCTCCTGCATTAAAAACTATCTGACCTTTTTTATAAAGTGTACAGCCTTTTTCCTCATTTAAGTAATCAAGGTGATCCTTGTGCAAATCACAAAACACAGACTTGCCCCTTGCTTCACAATCAGCGCAATCTGTTTTTTCAGGTCGTAGATACATTAATTAGATTTGGTTCAGCAAAAATAGGTGGTTTTAGAGAATAAGTCAATTATTAGGTAATGTACGCAAACTACAGCAAAAAATATTAAATCTTCCTTATTAAAAGATGTCATACTGATCCGATTTTTTTTCTTCAAACAGGCAACTAAGATTACCTTCGCAGCCTAAAGAATTTTATCAGGATTATGTTGAGATCTCATACTTGCGGCGATTTAAGGAAAATAAATGCTTCTAATCAAGTAACACTCTGCGGATGGGTAAGTCGCTCTCGAGATTTAGGGGGCATGACTTTCATTGATATCCGTGATAGATATGGTATAACTCAACTTGTTTTCAACATGGATGAAAACAAAAACTTGTGCGAAGGTGCCCGAAAGCTTGGGCGTGAATTTGTGATTCAGGTTACAGGAAGAGTGCTTGAAAGAAGCAATAAGAATCATAATATCCCTACCGGTGATGTAGAAGTGATGGTAGAAGAAATGAAGATTCTTAATGCGTCAAAGACGCCTCCATTCACAATTGAAGATGATACTGACGGTGGTGATGAATTACGAATGAAGTTTCGCTACCTTGATTTAAGACGTGAGCCTGTCAGGAAAAATCTTATTCTTCGCCATAATCTGGCTAAGGCGGTTAGAAAATACTTAGATGCGCAGAATTTCCTTGAGGTTGAAACTCCTGTGCTTATTAAATCAACGCCGGAAGGAGCAAGAGATTTCGTAGTTCCTTCAAGAATGAACCAAGGCGAATTTTATGCTTTACCGCAAAGCCCTCAAACATTTAAGCAAATACTTATGGTTGCTGGCTTTGACAGGTACTACCAAATAGTGAAGTGCTTTCGTGATGAAGATTTGCGCGCTGACCGTCAGCCAGAATTCACCCAAATTGACTGTGAACTATCTTT
The DNA here is from genome assembly GCA_040882555.1 of Bacteroidia bacterium. Taxonomy (GTDB): domain Bacteria; phylum Bacteroidota; class Bacteroidia; order M30B66; family M30B66; genus M30B66. The sequence continues at coordinate 25,859 of JBBEBC010000161.1, read as the reverse complement.
TATTGAACAAGAAGATATTTTAAACATTTTCGAGGGCTTGGTTCGCTCACTTTTTTCGGAAGTAAAAGGAATAACGTTCGATGCGGTGCCAAGAATGACCTACGCTGAAGCAATGCTTCACTACGGAAATGATAAGCCCGATATCCGTTTTGAAATGAAGCTTCAGGATTTTACTTCAATTACAAGAAGTTCGGGCTTTGTTGTTTTTGATAATGCAGAACTTGTTGGAGGTATTGTTGCCGAAGGCTGCGCTTCTTATACCAGGAAGCAAGTAGATGAGCTAACTGATTGGGTAAAACGCCCTCAAATTGGAGCTGGTGGATTAATCTACATACGATTAAATGATGATGGCACTATAAAATCATCGGTAGATAAATTCTTCAATGAAGAGCAACTTCGCGAAATTGCAACTCATTCGAATGCAAAAACGGGTGATTTGATTTTGATTTTGGCAGGTAACGAAATTAAGACTAGAAAAGCATTAAGTGAACTACGTCTTGAAATGGGGAATCGATTAAGTTTAAGGAATAGAGAAGTTTTTGCTCCACTTTGGGTGCTTGATTTTCCACTCCTTGAGTGGGATGAAGAAGCAAATAGATTCCATGCGATGCACCACCCATTTACTTCTCCTAAACCCGAGGATTTTCACCTACTCGAAAAAGAACCTGGAAAAGTTAGAGCAAATGCATACGACTTAGTGATAAATGGCGTTGAGATTGGAGGAGGCTCTATACGAATTCATGACCGAGATCTTCAAAAAAGAATGTTTACCCTGCTTGGTTTTAGCGATGAAGAAGCTCAGAAACAGTTTGGCTTTTTAATGAATGCCTTCGAATTTGGCGCTCCGCCTCACGGTGGGATAGCTTTAGGTTTCGATCGACTTTGTGCTATTTTTGGAGGAGTAGATTCAATTAGGGATTTCATTGCATTCCCGAAAAACAATGCTGGACGCGATATGATGATAGATGCTCCTTCGGAAATTGACCCTTCTCAGCTTAAAGAACTTGGCTTAGGTCTCAAGTAATATGAAAATTATATTCCTTTTTATCTGTACTATTTTCTTTGTTCAACTACCCCTTTCTGCTCAAAAGAAGCATAGCGAAGCTTACGAGAAAGGCATTATACTTCTTGATTTACATTCAAGTATTGGGCTTTATAAAGACCGCAGCTTTGTAACCCAAAGAATACCTGTATTTATTGGAGGGGACTTTGGGGCGGATAAGCTTTTTTCAATTGGCGTTTATGGCGGATGGAGCCAGCGCACATTCAAAGATGCCATGTTCCCTGCTTATGATGTGAATTACTATTATTTTGGAGGACGAATTTCTGCGCACCTAACCGAATTTCTCGGTAAGAAGACTATTCTTAAGTTTAATTCCAGAACAACTGATGTTTATGGCACTTTCTGGCTTGGGCGTCAAATTGCCCGGCAATTAACCTTCTCTGGAAATCCTTTTATAGATAATGGAGGGGTTACCAATTTTGGAGCTTATGCGGGAGTGCGCATGTACACAATGTATCGAGTAGGTATTTTGGTAGAATTTGGTGCTGGACCTTTCGGCATTTTCAATGTTGGAATCTGCGCCAAAATTTAAGCCCTCTTAGAAAAACGTCTCTTATAAACAGGTTTTCTATAAAGAAATACAAGAAAAAGACCTGGGAAAACAAAAGGGAAAAGTAAAAGTGGTTTTATTTTAAAGTGAATATCATCCACTATTTTGACATCCTTTCCAACTTGCTCAATAATATGATGGTGTTCCCAAAAAGATAAAAAGAAAGGCAATTTAAAGCCCTTGTCTACAAAATAGCTTTTATTTTCTTCCACTCCGTGGGATATGATTAGACTATTCCAAGCTTGCTTGAAAAACAGAAAGTTGAGTTTCAAATGAACCTCATCTCCAGTAGTGCATCCATCGAAGCGATCTAGTTCAAATGGGGGAAACGGAGGAGCTAATATTTCAAATAAGTCTTTATTAAAACCATTCATCACTTCTGTATGAGAAGTGTTTTTAACGATGGTCTTAATAGTAATATTCATCTTAAGCGCTAAGAAGCGCTTGCTTTACCTCTTCCATTAGCCACATAGGAGTTGAAGTTGCTCCGCAAATACCTACTTTTTCACCGACTGTAAACCAAGATAAATCTAATTCGTCTGTTCTTGATATGAAGTGAGTATTTGGATTCTGCTCTTTGCAGACATTGTATAATACTTTTCCGTTTGAAGATTTTGTACCGCTTACAAATAGTATGGTATCATATGATCTAGCAAATTCTCTTAACTCATTATCTCTATCACTTACCTGACTGCAGATAGTATCATGAGCATTTACCTTAATTCCTCGATCTTCAAGAGCCTTTCTAGTTTCATGAAATTTCGCTTTACTCTTTGTTGTTTGCGTGTATAAAGTTATTTCTGAAGGCAGCTCCTGACCGTTAAGTTCAGAAATATCAGAGAAAACATGACCTTCATTATTAATCTGACCCATCAAACCTGTTACTTCAGCATGACCTTTTTTTCCCATCAAAAAGATTGTTTCTTTTTTGTCATGAGAGTTCCTGATACGATTCTGAAGCTTAAGCACAACAGGACAAGTAGCATCTATAAGTGTAATATTATTCTCAATAGCCATCTGATAAGTAGATGGTGGTTCACCATGCGCTCTTATAAGAACATTTTCATTTTTCAACGAAGCTAATTCTTCGTGATTTATAATTCTTAATCCTTTTTTCTTAAGTCGATTTACTTCTTCATCATTATGAACTATATCTCCCAAGCAATATAGATATCCTTGTTCATCAAGTACATCTTCAGCCATTTCAATAGCGTAAACCACTCCAAAACAGAAGCCTGAATTATCATCTATGGTTACAGAAAGGTTCATAAATTAAGAGTGTGATTGAGCATGATAAACCTCAATAAATCAACTTTGTTTAAGTAAATTCAAAGAATGTCGAACGTATGAACTTAAAATGAGAGAATACTTTCTGGAATTGGGGATTCTTATTCTCTCTTCGAGGACTTTAGCGGGAGATAATGCAACTATTTTCTTAAACAGGGCATAATAATAAACGTAAGCTACATAAACACCGAAGCGTGATCCTTTAGGCAGTTGTTTTATCCCTTGAAAACCATCTGCAAAGTCCTTTGAAATATCTTTTTCAATTGCCTTTTTATTTTCTTCATCAAACTCATTCATGTTCAAGTGAGGAAAATAAACTCGGCCAAGCTCATGGTAATCGTTTTTTAAGTCTCTGAGGAAATTAATTTTCTGAAATGCAGAACCCAATCGCATGGCTGGAATTTTAAGGTGCTGGTATTGACTTTCGTTTCCTTCACAAAACACCCTTAGACACATCAATCCAACTACTTCTGCAGATCCAAGAATGTATTTCTCGTAAGCTTTTTGATCGTATTCAATATCACTGAGATCCATCTCCATGCTATTTAGAAATGTATCTATAAGCTCTTTCTCTATAGTATATTTATTAACTACAAGTTGAAATGAATGTAGTATTGGATTTAAACTAATACCTCTTTGAATTGCCTTGTAGGTATCCTCTTTAAACTCCAGCAGTAATTCTGCAGCATCATCTCTATTAAACGTATCTACAATTTCATCTGCAAAGCGAACAAAGCCATAGATAGCATAAATAGGATCATGGAACCTGGGAGCCAGAGATTTTATTCCTAGGGTAAAAGAAGTACTGTATCTATTCGTGGTTATTTTACTACACCTTAAAGAAACGGAATCGTAAAGCTTCATTATGCTTAAAATTACACGTTAAGATAACAAATTGGAAAGAAATCCAAAATTATTTTCTGTATCCTTTTAGCATAGTCATCAGCTGACGACGAGCTAAGAAAATTCTACTTTTTACCGTTCCAATTGGCAGGTCAAGATAATCTGCAATTTCCTTGTATTTGTAGCCATCAAAATACATTGTGAAAGGTATTTTGTACTCATCCTGAAGGATATCAATCTTCTTTAATATTTCTCTTTCTGAATAAGTCGACTCAGGAGCGAAACTTTGAGTTTGCTGAGGAATGTTTAAGAAATATAAATCCTTAGTATTATCAACTATCGTGTTTGTTTTAACCGCGCGACGATAATTGTTGATGAAAATATTCTTCATTATAGTGTAAAGCCACGCTTTGAGATTTGTCTTCTCTACAAAGCGATGCCTATTACTAATTGCTTTTAACAACGTTTCCTGAAGCAAATCTTTCGCCTCTTCGTCATTCGACGTAAGGTTTAATGCAAAGTACTTCAATGGCTTGCTAAGACCAATTACTTCTGTGTTGAATTCTATTGCTGACATAACGTTTGATTTTGTTGTTTAATGATTTAACAAATATATTAAACATTTTCTGTTTAACAATAATAAACAATGATTAAACAATAATAAATGTGCCTACATTTATTTGTAATCAAAACAATGGCTTGTATTAACCTAATTAGCAAGCTCTTATGCTTATTTAGAATGAATATAAAAAATGTTAATTCCAAATTCTTCTGTTTAACAGACATATATGCGCTGTATAAAACCAAAGCCATCTGTTGAGTATTCGAGGTAGTATATAAAACAGAAGCCTGAGTTGAAAGGTCAACTCAGGCTTCTGTTTAGGGGAAAATAGTTAAGCTATCCTTATACTTTTTTGTGGATAAACAGGGCCTGCTATCTCGATTAGATCTGTTATAACAGATAAGAACCTCACGTTGGGCCATTCAGGTTTCCATCCACAAACTTGACCTCCAGCAACTAAAATCTCAGTATTCTTTATTTCCTCTGCTAGTTTATTTAGATATGAAACTATACCATCCTTTGAATAAGCTGCAGTGAAAAAGGTCAGGATATACTTGGGATTATAAGATTTACAATAGGCCATGATATCATTAACAGGAACCGTTTGACCAAAGTACATTACTTTTTTACCTCTGACTTTCAGCAGGTATTTACTAAATAGTAATCCAACTTCGTGAAGTTCCCCTTCTGGCAAGTAAAGTAACCAATGCTCAGCATCCGGAGCAACATTACCAATATACCCATCAATAGCTACTAAAACCTTCTTGCGAATAAGGTTACTTATAAAATGCTCCTGAATTATACTTGCGTCGCCTGTTCTCCACATAATTCCAACCTTTTGAAGAAATGGAATAATTACATTCAACATTGTTTCCTCAAAACCATACTTAAGAGAACTTGTATTGATTGCCTTCTCGAACATAAGTTCGTCTAGTTCGAGCATCGCAATCACCAAATTGTCAGTTTGGGTTTCAAAGAATGAATCTACCTTAACAGGACTTTCAACCAATTCTTGAATCCTTTTCGTGATTTCTTGTTTGTTAAGCTTTACTATGTGGGAAATTTTACCGCCTGCTCTTATTAGAGAGGCGATATTGAGAACATACTTTAACTCATCATCATTATACAATCTGATGTTAGTACCAGTTCTATCGGGATTCAACAGATTATATCTCTGTTCCCAAATTCTTATGGTGTGAGCCTTAATACCTGAAAGACGCTCTAAATCTTTGATGGAATACTTGGAAGTCATTGGATGCATTTCTAAATCACTTTTCGTTCAGCACAATAAAATTTGTATGACTTTGAGTTTTGTTTGATTAGAACACCATGTTGTATTCATTGTTCAAATATGAGATAAAAATGTAAACTTCATTAATTATGCATTGTCCACTTTGAACTTGCCCTTAAACACATCCATATAACGGGCAACATACTTCCCAAGAATATCGAATTCAATATTAACTTCACTATTAACTGTAAGGTTACACAAATTGGTGTTATTCCACGTGTAGGGTATTATTGCTACTTCAAAACTATTTGATTTACTATTCACAACAGTTAAGCTAATTCCATTTACACAGACAGAACCTTTCTCAACAGTTATAAAATTTGATGATTCAGGGTGCTCAAATCTCAGACGCCAAGACCCTCCTTCTTCTTTGATGTCTTTTAGAATAGCCATTGTATCTACATGACCTTGAACAATATGGCCATCAAGCCGCCCATTGTATGGCAGGCACCTTTCGAGGTTAAAAGAATCTCCCTCCTTAACACTCCCTAGGTTAGTTTTATCTAATGTCTCTTTTATGGCTGTCACCTTATAAGTAGAAGTGTTAATTTCTTCTACGGTTAAACAAACTCCATTGTGAGAAAGACTTTGATCAACTTTAAGCTCCGGAACCAAATTAGATTGCACAATGAAGCTTACATTATCTTCATACTTGTCAATGCGTTCAACCTTACCTGAACTCTCAATAATACCTGTAAACATGTTATTTTCCCTTGTTCTGCGTGAAACTGAATAGTTGAATTGTCCCGGTTAATGTTCTTGGAACAATCCCTGAAAGTCGAATTTCATTAACTATACATATATAATAGTACACTCCATCCGGCAAAGTTTGACCATTAAACTGACCATTCCATTTAATGTCCTTATCAATCGTTGAAAACAACTCAACACCCCATCGGTCAAGGACTTTAAAATCAACAGACTCAATAAATGCATATGGAAAAGGACCAAATAGGTCATTTATGCCATCGCCATTAGGTGAGAATGTATTAGGCAATTCATAAAACGGACAATTATCGGCGCAAAGCACTAATGCTTCTCCTTCATTCATGAAGGAATCAACTAAACTGATATAATAACATCCGGCCAAGGACTCTCCAGGTTCATGAATGTATGATAGAATAGTATTGTCCTCAATTTCAGCAATTAATATAGTATCACTTGTATTGGCTTGCTTGAAAAGAATTTTAACCTTCACTGCATCATCTGAACAACCTGAAGATAAAATATCCCAACCTAGAGTGTTTTTTAACGAGTCGCAAGAAACGTTAATTATGCCCTCGGGCGGACAAGGAGGTTCAATATCCTGAGCAGATGCACATATTTCTTGAGACCAATTTTCAATTGGATTGATGAAGCCCGGGGAAGAATAAGCTCCAATGGATTTTACTCTATAACAATACTCAACGCTATTGGCCAATCCGATATCAGAATACATTCGCGAGTTGGTGATTGCAATTGAATCAAATTCTGCCATTCCCGGCGAAAGCCGATAAATAACATAGGATTCATTAATCCAAGGGACAGTCTCATTCCAGGATAGATTAATCGTATTATCTGAAAAAGATGAAGAAATAAAAACAGAGCCGGCTTGAATACCTGTTCCGATGAGCGACTGCTGCCCGGCCTCACCATTTAGTAATGCCACTCGGTATGTTTTTTCTGAAGTCCGAGTATCGAGTGAGCCACTTGAATCAATATAGGTTGTATCGTTTAATCCCTCTAAGATGCTAACTTCTTCAAATTGTTGAGTTGTACTATTCAACCTTTCGAGTCTGTAAAAGAAGGGACCGGGATAAAACAATGTGTCCAAATCATCTGGTCTTGACCAAGCAACAAATACAGAGCCTTCTTGATTGTCCGTCTCTCTAATACTCACATTCGTTAAAATCGGTAATGTTTCAGGCAGTTCTACACAAATCTCCTCACTTGTGTAGCTTTCGGCCTCGTCAGCAAAAAAAGCTATAACTCTGTAGCAGTAGATATTACCTGGAAGCAGACCAAGGCTCTCATCTAAGAAGTTGGTTGTAGTTAATCCATCTAAGTTTATGAGCAATTCATAACCTGTATAGGCAGGAACTCCTGTTTCGCATGGGCCTGGATCAAAAGGATAATCGCCAGATTTACGATATAAAGCATATCCAGAAGCCTCTGGACAAGGACTTTGATCCCAGTTTAATTGAACTCCCTGAGTCACAATTGTAGCACTCAAATTTTCCGGAGCAGGAGCCACAACCTCAACACGCATACTTTTATAAGTTGCTAAATTAGGGTTACCATTATCAATAGCTTTAAAGCTAAATACATAAGGTTGTTTCCTCACGTGACTGCAATTAGTTGCCCAGGTAAAGGCTTGAGAAACAGTCCCCGAAGAAGATGTTGAAGTGGCAAATTCGGCTTGTCCAGGTTGAGAGAATAAAAATGGTCCGCCGGTAGCGCTTAATGTTAGACTTTGAGGAGGAGAATTATCTGGATTTGTTGCGGTTACCAGTACATTTATATCTGTGCCGGCATCGACGCAAATATCTGGAAGTTCAGAAATTTCAGGGGGAAGATTATTGCAAGGCACCACGTTAATCTGCATATCCCGTGTTACGCTGCCAATTAATATACCCCGGCGCCATTCCTCAATAACAAATGCTACATTGTATTCGCCTAATCCCCCGGGCAAGGGGGTATCCCAAACCAAATCACCAGTAATGGCATCAATACTGAAAAAAGAGCTAGCTAATGGTTGGCTAAAACCTTGAACGACTAATCCATCTTCTCCCCGACATTCAACAAGTCGATAAGAAATACTATCCCCATCTGGATCATATGCTCCAGCATTATGAATAAAGATTTGCCCTGGGCAAGCTTCATCAATTGGAGGATTTAGAAGTTGAACAGAATTGTTAATCCCCAGAAAAGGGTTTATTATTAACTGGGTGGAAACATAAAATGGGATATTTACAGAATTGGGAATATTAACTACACCTGCATTTCTGTTTGGGTCTTCAAAACTCAATGTATAAACTGAAGGCCCCGGGAATGTATGCACGCCAACATATACATTTCGCTTAATGGTTCCGGTTACTATAACTCCTTGTCCGCTGCCATTAACCCTAGGAATCGTGTCAACAGATCCATCTCCCCATGAAATGCCCAATTCAGGACGGTCGGCGGGGCTGTCAGATTTGGTGTATGTAATAATGGTTGCCTCGTATTGAAAGCCTCCCAAATGCCTGTATGTAATCTCTCCTGCCCTGTTATGAGTTGCCCAACCACTAAGTGGCATGAGCATCATAAAGAGCAAAATCAATAGTATATTTTTAGGCATAATAAAACTCAGAAAAGATACGTATTCCAACGGTCTTCCCTGAGTTTTGTTGAGTTGTTTCTCTGTTCAGGAGAATATTTCCCGTCAAAAAATTAGTTCGCGTATTCAGAAATGAAACGCAGTCTTACAAGACGTAGCATTGTTTCGTCAATCTCGTCATCTCCTAATTCTTCTAGAGCAACTGACATTGAATCTGTTTCCGCCTGCTTGAAATATTCGATAATTTCGTCTTGAATTTCGTCATCGATAGTGTCATTCAGGTAATATCTAATGTCGAGTTTAGTTCCTGAATAAACAATAGCTTCCATTTCTTCTATTAATGCTCCAAGCTTTAAACCTCTTGCACTAGCAATATCATCAAGAGCAAGCTTCCGATCCACACTTTGAATGATGTGAACTTTCTGAGTTGATTTATTTACTACAGATTTCACAACCATATTCACAGCGCGCTCAATTTCATTCTCCTGCACATAAGAAGCAATCATTTCAACTACTTCTTTACCATATTTTTCAGCTTTTCCAGTTCCAACCCCTGCAATTTGTTTAAGCTCATCCAGGGTAATTGGATATTGAATGGTCATATCAACCAGCGATTGTTCCTGAAAAATCACATACGGAGGCATATTATGCTTCTTAGCAATCTTACGAGTGAGATCTTTTAGCATTCCAAAAAGCATCTCATCTGCCGAAGAACCACCTTGACCGCCCGCTGTTATAATATCATCATCAGCTTCCGAATCACCATAATCGTGATCTTCTGCAATTAATATTTCAAAAGGCTTCTTAAGATAAGCTTTGCCTTCTTCGGTAATATGAAGTGTTCCGTAGTTCTCAATTTCCTTATCAAGAAGTCGGTTAACAACAGCCTGACGAATCACGCTGCTCCAGTGAAGAGCGCTTTTTTCATCTCCGACACCAAAGAATTTAGACTGATCGTGTTTGTAAGACTTAACAGCTGAATTCTCAATTCCTAGAATTATATTTACTATGTGCTTATCCTTGAAACTTCCTTTTATAGATTCAATTACTTCTAAGACTTGACAAATATCTTTGGAAGCATCAAATTTACTTCTTGGATTTTTGCAATTATCGCACATACTTGAACATCTACTTTCATCATATTCTTCACCAAAATAATGGAGAAGGTATTTACGACGACACATGGACGTTTCCGCATAACCAACAGTTTCAGCTAAAAGTTGCTGCCCAATTTCTTGTTCAGCTACATGCTTATTCTTTAAGAATTTTTCAAGTTTTTGAATGTCATCGTAAGAATAGAATGAAAGACAAATTCCTTCACCACCATCTCTTCCGGCACGGCCAGTTTCTTGATAATATCCTTCAAGACTTTTAGGCATTTCATGGTGAATGACAAATCTTACGTCAGGTTTATCGATTCCCATCCCAAATGCAATCGTTGCAACAATAACATCGGCTTCTTCCATCAAGAATTTATCCTGATGAGATGCTCTTGTGGAAGCATCAAGTCCTGCATGGTAGGGCAAAGCTTTTATCCCATTAACATTTAGGGTTTCTGCAAGCTCTTCTACCTTTTTACGACTTAAGCAATAGATTATACCAGATTTACCTTGATGTTGCTTTATAAAGCGAATAATTTCCTTAACAACATCCTTCTTAGGCCTAACCTCATAAAACAGATTATCTCTGTTGAAAGAACTCTTATAAAAGGTAGCATCTACCATGTTTAAGTTCTTCATGATATCCTGCTGAACCTTAGGCGTAGCGGTAGCCGTGAGTGCCATAATTGGCACTGTACCTATGGCTTCAATAATACTCCTTAAGCGGCGGTATTCTGGTCTGAAATCATGGCCCCATTCTGAAATACAATGAGCTTCATCAATGGCAAAGAAGCTAATATTGATTTCCCTAAGGAACTGAACATTTTCTTCTTTGGTAAGTGATTCAGGAGCAACATAAAGAAGTTTTGTAACTCCGTTTGTTACATCTTCTTTTACTCTCGTAATTTCAGACTTATTCAAAGATGAGTTTAGAAAATGTGCTATCCCATATTCCCCGCCAAAATTCCTTATTGAATCAACCTGGTTTTTCATTAAGGCGATCAAAGGAGAGACAATAATTGCCGTTCCTTCAGAAATTAAAGCAGGCAATTGGTAGCACATAGACTTTCCGCCGCCGGTAGGCATGATCACAAACGTATCATTACCATTTAAAATATTCTTGATGATTGGTTCTTGGTCTCCCTTAAAAGAAGTAAACCCAAATACCTTTTGTAAATGACCCGAAAGGTCGATTGACGTATCAACAGCTTCTAACATGCTGACAAACTATAATTAGTTAAAAAAAACATCGAATTAGCGCATCGTTAACAATACTTGCTATACTTTGTTGCAGAATTGAGAATATTTAACCCTAAACATTTCTAATTCCGCATTGCTATGTCTAAAGATACATTTAATAATCGCTTTGCAAAGAAAATAATTGTTTGAAAGGAATATTATTTAAGTACCTGATATCGTGACAATTAAATTTAGGCTGTTTAAATTTTCAAACAAACCACATACGTATTTGAAAAACTGAAACTCCTATTTTCAATTTGCAGATTGAAAAACCCTTGTAAGGGCTTAGGGAAAACAGAATCTTATTCTGAAAACCATTTTATCCGATGCCAATCACCAAATATTATTTGGCGTTTTGTAAGGTGTTTCAACCATAAAAACTTAAATACTTGTTTGTGTGGTGCATAATGTAGAAGTTTGACAAAATTTAGGTCATGCAATTCACAGAATCATACGCTGCTTCACTAGACGCAGCAGACAAGCTTTCGGGATTTAGAAATAAGTTTTATATCCCCAAGATTCAGGGAAAAGATTCAATCTATTTGTGTGGAAACTCGCTAGGCTTGCAGCCGAAAACTGTTGAAGAAAAAATAAAAACAGAGTTAGATGATTGGGCCAATCTGGGAGTTGAAGGTCATGTTCATGCACAAAACCCCTGGCTACATTATCACGAACAATTTACTGCGCCCTTGTCGAGAATAATTGGTGCAAACGATAAAGAAGTTGTTGCTATGAATGCCCTAACTGTAAATCTTCATCTTTTGATGATTTCATTTTACAGACCAAGCCAAAGCAGGTATCGAATCATTTGCGAGGAAAAAGCATTCCCCTCAGATAGTTATGCGCTTCAAAGTCAAGCAAAATTGCATGGCTTTGACCCTTTTGATGCAATTCGCGAGATTCATCCGCGTCCAGGCCAGGCTCATATTGATGAAGATGATGTGATAAATGCCATCAGAGAAGAAGGTGATATGCTTGCTATGGTTATGATTGGCGGTGTAAATTACTACACAGGCCAAGTCTTTAACATGCAAAGAATTACCGAAGAAACACATAAATTTGGGGCCATTGCCGGCTTTGATCTTGCGCATGCTATCGGTAACATTCACCTTGATCTTCATAATTGGGATGTTGATTTTGCAGCATGGTGCACATATAAGTACCTCAACTCTGGCCCAGGCGGAGTTTCGGGAGTTTACATCCATGAAAAACATTCAACAAATCCCAAAACATTCAGGCTTACCGGGTGGTGGGGTCATGATAAGGGCAGCCGTTTCAAGATGGAACCTGAATTCATCCCAATTCCTAGTGCCGAAAGCTGGCAAATGAGCAATGCACCTGTACTTTCTATGGCTGCACATAAAGCCTCACTTGATATTTTTGATGAGGCTGGAATGCCCAACCTTATTGAAAAAAGCAAACTCCTTACTGGTTATTTGAGCTTTCTTCTTGAAAGGATTCAACAATTACCAACTCACGAGGGTTTGTTTAGCATAATTACTCCCCAACAAAGAGGTTGTCAACTTTCTTTGCTTTTTCATAAAAATGGTAAAGAGGTATTTCAGTTTCTCAGCGATAGAGGAGTTATTGCCGACTGGAGAGAGCCCGATGTAATTAGAATTGCTCCCGCTCCTTTATATAATACGTATACGGATGTTTTTCAATTTGCTGATATCATTAGACAATACACTCCTCATTAAATCATTATGAATAAAAAGCAGAATATCAATATTATTGGTGCAGGCCTCGTGGGTGCGCTTCAGGCTATTTATTTATTAAGAAAAGGGTACAAGGTTTCTATCTACGAAAGGAGATCTGATATGCGTAAAGCAAGTATGAGCGCCGGACGTTCAATAAACCTAGCCCTTTCAGACCGCGGCTTCAAAGCCTTGGAAGGCGTTGGAATTGCTGATGCGATTAGAGAAATTGGTATTCCAATGCACGGCAGAGTGATGCATGATATTGAAGGCAACCTAACTTTTCAGCCTTATGGCAAAGAAGGTCAGTCTATATATTCTGTTTCAAGAGGTGGGTTAAACTGTCGTTTGATGGATTTAGCGGAGAAAGAAGGTGCAGAGATCCATTTTGAGCATAAGTGTGTTTCCGTCAACTTGGATGAGGGTTCAGCAATATTTAATTTCAATGGAAAGGATGTAAAAATCCAAGGCGACCTGCTTATCGGTGCTGATGGTGCATTTTCTGAGGTTCGCGGTGAAATGATGAAAACCCCGAGATTTAATTACTCTCAATATTATATCGATCATGGCTACAAGGAATTAAGTATTCCGCCAAATGCTGATGGCTCATTGAGAATGGAAAAGAATGCACTTCATATTTGGCCAAGAGGGGAGTTTATGCTAATTGCCTTGCCAAATACCGATGGAACCTTCACATGCACCTTGTTCTTTCCGATGGAAGGAGAAAGATCTTTTGAAACCATTAATACGGCAGAAAAAGGTGAAGCATTCTTTAAAGAGATGTTTCCTGATGCACTCGCAATGATGGATGACTTCCACAAAGAGTTTGATGAAAATCCAAATTCTAGTATGGTTATTACTAAGTGTTTCCCTTGGACTTGGAAGGACAAGGTCATGCTAATGGGCGATGCAGCTCATGCAATTGTTCCTTTTTATGGACAAGGCATGAATGCTGGATTTGAGGACTGCACTGTTTTTAATGAGTTGCTTGAAGCAGGAGAAGATAGCTGGACATCACTCTTGAAAAAGTATGAAACTAGCAGGAAGCCAAACGGAGATGCCATTGCCCAACTTGCATTGAATAATTTCATCGAAATGAGGGATCTTGTAGGAGACCCTAAGTTTCTCCTACAAAAGAAAATCGAGGCTCGTTTCAGTCAAAAATATCCTCAAAAATGGGTGCCGCTTTATTCGATGGTCACTTTCTCTCATACCCCATATAATGATGCCCTTTTAAATGGAGAGCATCAAGAATCTATCATGCGCAAAGTAATGGCAATGCCCGATATTGAATCAAAATGGGATTCAGAAGAAGTGGAAAATCTAATTCTTTCTCACCTTCAATAAGCAGGTAACCTAGCTTACTGAATCACAACTTTGCGGAATTCATTCACTTTCTCACCTTTCATATGAAGAAAGTATATCCCAGGAGAAAGTTCATCCAGACTCATCTGAGATATCATTTCTTTTGCTTGACCTAGGTCTTTAGAAATCACCAATTGTCCAGACAGGTTAACTAATTCAAGCCTTACTTGCTGATAGTCTTCTAAGGCCAATTCGATGTTTAATATGCTTTTAGCTGGATTTGGATAAACATTGAAAACATTAATCCCTATCGGATTCAAAATGCCCAATGAACCTCCAAGGGTAAAAGGCACAACTAAGCGTGTACCAAAATCACCATTATAGGTCTTGAATATAGAGGCTGCTTCAGCTCTTCTGAAGCGAATAAAACCGGCTCCATCATCATTTGCCCAGAAACTCAACCCGTCTTTGTCTGTATCTTCAAGAATGAAAGTATAACATCCCCAAGACAAATCAACGGTATCTCTGTATTCTGTGTTTGCTTCAAAGTTTGACCTAGACATTACCTCTTCCCCATTAGCATTCAAAATTTTCCAGAAATTCTCATCAGGAAAATTGTTTGTCTTTAGGTTGACAACAAATCTGTCACCCGGAATAACCAAAGGAGCTTCAAAATCTGAATAGTATTTATTGTTAACAGGATTCTCATCTACAACACCATTCACTCCTGTTACTTCCGTCACAAAAACACCCTCTTCTGCTCCCCATTGAACAGTTGGGGGTAGGAAAATTGTTTCTGTTTTCATGTAATCTATAGAGCCTGTCCAAGTATAGGTGCTCATCACCCCGCCAAGGGGGCCGTATGAAAAGTCGATGCTGTTTAGGACATTTTTACCATTGTTTTTAATCACAATTTCAGGTCTTCCACAAATTGGATTAAACCGTCGGTAAGAATACTTGGAACTAGGTGCTTTAATGTCCTCCAAGGATGCATCATTGGAGAAATTAGGTTCGCCAAATTCGAGAGCATACGTTCTAATCACATAATTTGCTCCACCAGAACCAGTATAGTTTTGCATTTCCATAGCAAAGGTTTCAGTTGAACCAGGGTTCACCGCAAAATCATATGCATCAGGAAAAACCATATCACCAGGACACCAATTTCCTCGATCATAAATCCAAGTCCCCCCTTGTGGGAAAACAGCATTCAAACCACAATCATCTCTCCACACCAAATGATCATCGAAACTGCTGCCATTTCTGTAGAGTGTCCGATTCATTGGACAAAACTCTGCGCAGAACTGTGGGTTGTCAGCACCATGACCTGTTTGGTTTATTCTTAATCTCAGCGATCGGGTAAGCTCATTCATATTAAAGCTTTGTTCACTTAGCTGATCATTAATTGGATTACTGGCATTGCCAAAACCAAAACCTCCATTCCATAAGCGGTTCACTTTGACTAAATCGCGGCTTGGAGTTCCTTCAATAAAATGAAAGCTTAAATCAATAACCCATCCCCTACCAACATTTGTTTCATATCCTCCGTGTATGTACTCTATTTCAACAGAATCTCTGAGCAGTTGCTCAAAATCTGTCATATCAATTTCCCAAGAAGCTTTCCATGTACTATTAAATGTATTCCCGTAAGGAGTAATAAAACGGGCAAGTTCAATATCTTCAGATACTTCATTCATCCCGCCTTTACGGCGGAGAAAAACATAATCAAGATAATCCCACTCACCGCAGTTTTCACCTGGAGGGCATCTAAAATCTAGACTAACCCAAGCTTTAGCAAATGTGCTTCCCTCACTAGGAAATACTGACCAAACAGGATAACCTGAATTTCCTGCCGAAGGGTTTGTGCGAATAATAAAATTTGAATGCGTAATAACTTCAACTGTATCGCCTGGAGCTGCATAAAGAAATGAGCTGATAGCGGTAATTAGGAGAGTAAAAATGGCTTTCTTCACAAGAATCATTATAAATAAACATCAAGTTTACAAAATAATCAAGTAATAATCCAAAGGCATCTTACCTTTGTTGCATGAAGTTCATGTCGATGTTTTTCATGATTTACATTTTTCTGGGTAGTCTTATGCCCGGAGCAGATTGGCATGAAATACCGAAACTCATTAACCTCATTGAGCATTTTAATCATCATGATGAATTATCTAATGGAGAAATTTCTATTAGCGATTTTTTAATCATGCATTATTCAGGTTCTGATTCTAAGAATCATGAAGAACATAAAAATCTGCCTTTCCATCACCTTTGTAATTCAGGCTTTATAGCTCTCGTATCTGCTTTCGAGTATTCATTTTACACACTAAAGCCTGTAAACCAACCCACAGAGCTGTATTCATTTTCTGTTGTAAGGGATCATATTCCCAATGTTTGGCAACCACCTAGAGTTTAAATGAATTTTTAACGAAATCGGTTGATTTCGTCCGAATTTCATTTTTAAACTTTAAATATGTTATCAAATATCATCTCATTCTCATTGAGGAATAAGCTGATTATAGGCCTTTTAACACTTGGCCTAATAATCTGGGGAAGTTATTCCTTCACTCAATTGCCAATTGATGCCGTTCCTGATATTACAAATAATCAGGTTCAGGTAGTTTCAACAGCTCCCGATTTAGCTGCTCCTGAAGTGGAGAGGTTAATCACTTTCCCTATAGAGCAGGCGCTTGCAACCATTCCTGGAAAAGTTGAGTTGCGCTCATTTTCAAGATTCGGACTTTCACTTGTGACCATCGTTTTTACAGATGAAACAGATGTTTACTGGGCTAGACAGCAAGTCACCGAACGCTTGTCGCAAGCAATGTCAATAATACCGCAAGGTCTCACTCAACCTGAGCTTGCTCCGGTAACAACTGGTCTTGGCGAAATCTATCAGTATACTCTTAAGGTAGATAAACGTATGGAAGGTCAATATAGCCTGGCTGACCTTAGAACCATACAAGATTGGATCATTAAAAGGCAGTTGCTTGGAACTCCTGGACTTGCTGATGTGAGTAGTTTTGGCGGAAATCTGAAGCAATATGAAGTAAGTGTAAAGCCGGGACGTCTTCGTTCTATGGAAGTGAGTCTCGATGAGATTTGCAGAGCTTTAGAGAAAAACAATCAAAACACAGGAGGCTCATATATAGAAAAGGGCAGTGAAGCATTGCTCATTCGAACAGAAGGACTAATAGAATCAAAAGCAGATATTGAGCAGATTGTAATTCGCAACTCGAGCAATGGAATTCCGCTTTTGGTGAAAGATGTTTCAGAGGTTACTGAAGGCAAAGCTGTTAGGTATGGCGCGATGACGCGTGATTCAAGCGGAGAGGCTGTTGGAGGAGTTGTTCTTATGTTGAAAGGTGCCAATTCTTCAGAAGTAATTAAAGATGTAAAAGCAAGGATTGCAAACATCAGCAAAACATTGCCTGAAGGAATTAGCATTGATCCTTACCTCGATAGGACAAAGCTTGTAGATCGAGCAATTAGCACGGTAAGTAAAAATCTAGCAGAAGGAGCTTTGATTGTAATTTTCGTGCTAGTACTGCTACTTGGTAATATTCGTGCAGGACTTATCGTAGCGTCTGTTATTCCTCTTGCTATGCTATTTGCATTGGGCATGATGAATATTTTCGGAGTTTCTGGCAATCTAATGAGTCTTGGTGCGCTCGATTTCGGGTTGATAGTAGATGGGGCTGTTATTATAGTTGAGGCTGTTATCCACAGATTGTATATCTCTCACGCTTTAGGTGGAGCTCAAGAAGTAGTTATAAGTCGCAACGAGATTGAAGATACAGTGAGAAGCAGTGCTGGAAAAATGATGCGTTGGGCAGCATTTGGCCAGCTTATTATTTTAATTGTTTATGTGCCAATTTTATCCCTTATCGGAATTGAAGGAAAGATGTTTAAGCCCATGGCGCAAACAGTTTCTTTTGCCATTATTGGAGCCTTAATACTTTCTTTAACCTATGTTCCTGTAGCCTCTGCCCTGTTTTTAAATAAGAAACTTAACTTCAAGAAAAGCTTTTCGGATAAATTCATCGATGCGATTTCAAGCATGTACAAGCCCATTCTTCAAAAGGCTTTAGCATTTCCACTCATTTCTAGTTCAATTGCAATTGGCTCACTGCTCATTACTTTAGTCGTCTTCACAAATCTAGGAGGAGAGTTCATTCCCTCTTTAGATGAAGGGGATTTTTCAATTGAAACACGCCTTCTTACGGGTAGTTCATTAAGTGAATCAGTAAAAGTATCGAACCAAGCTGGGAAAATTCTGATGGAACAATTCCCTGAAGTATTAGCTGTTACAGGTAAAATTGGGACTTCAGAAATCCCCACGGATCCAATGCCCATTGAAGCAACTGATTTAATAGTTTCATTAAAGGACAGGGCTGACTGGACTTCCGCCACTTCGAAAGAAGAACTTGCATTAAAAATGGGCGCTGCTTTATCTGCTATTCCCGGAGCCACATTTGGTTTCCAGCAACCTATTCAAATGCGCTTTAATGAGTTAATGACAGGTGCCCGTCAAGATGTTGTGGTGAAGGTTTTTGGTGAAGATTTAAATGAGCTAAGCAAATTGGCCTCACAGGTTAATGCTTTGGCCAAAACTGTTGAGGGAGCTACTGATTTCTATGAAGAGCAGATTGATGGTTTACCTCAAATTGTGGTCAGAATTAAGAGAGACGCCATTGCTCGATATGGTATTTCTGTTGAGGATATTAACAGAACAATTAATACGGCCTACGCAGGAAGAGAAGCTGGGTATGTTTATGAAGGAGAAAAGAGGTTTTCATTAGTTGTTCGCCTTTCGGCGGATGAACGAACGAACTACACTAATATGAGAGAACTCTTTATAGAAGGTGCCAATGGAAACATGATTCCAATTTCGGAAGTTGCTGATATAGGAGTTTCTGAGGGACCTGTTCAAATTCAAAGGGAAGATGCGCGAAGAAGAATCATTGTAGGGTTTAATGTAAGAAACCGAGATGTAGAATCAGTAGTTGAAGAGTTACAGCAGAAAGTTGAAGCTAATTTGAGTCTTAACCCTGGTTATTCAGTCACTTTTGGCGGACAGTTTGAGAATCTCATCGAAGCGAATAAGCGTCTTTCAATTGCAGTTCCCGTTTCCTTATTGCTGATTCTTCTATTATTATTTTTCGCCTTCGGCTCGATAAAATACTCCCTCCTCATTTTTACAGCTGTTCCATTTTCAGCTATCGGTGGAGTCTTCGCCCTTTATTTAAGAGACTTACCTTTTAGTATTTCTGCAGGTGTTGGATTCATTGCACTTTTTGGTGTAGCGGTTCTCAATGGCATTGTGCTGATAGGAGCTTTTAATCAAATTAAAAATGCTGGAATTAAAGACATTAACGAACGAATTATGCAAGGAACTTCCGAAAGATTAAGACCTATTTTGATGACGGCGCTTGTAGCTTCGCTAGGATTTCTTCCGATGGCATTATCAAGCTCTGCTGGGGCAGAAGTACAAAGACCGTTGGCAACTGTAGTTATAGGTGGCTTAATAACGGCAACTCTGCTCACCTTGATTCTTTTACCGGTTTTCTACATGCTTCTTGAAAAGGGCTTTCGAATCAAAGCTAAACCCTTAATCATTTTCTTACTTGTGCTTACAGCAGGAAATGGATATTCACAAACCGCAAAAAATATTTCTCTTGATTCAGCAATTGCTTTTGCACAAAAAGCTCATCCCGACCTTTTAACACATAGAAGCAGTTTGGAATCTGTTGTCGCATCTAAGAAATCAGCTTATGATATCGGGAATTTTACTGCTGGAATTATGGGTGGCAAGTACAACAGCAATTACGATGATTTCCAGTTTAATTTTCAACAGAGTATTCCATTTCCATCCACGTTTGTGAGGAAATCTGAAATCATTAAGTCTGAAATTCAATTTGAGAAAGCTCTCCTTGATAATGAAGAACTTATTATTAAAAGAAACATCTCTCACCTTTGGCATGCTATCGCTTTTCAGAAAGCCAAAATCTTGGTATTAGATAGCTTGAATAGCCTATCAAAAAGAATATTAGATATTTCTATACTAAGAGTTAAAAGTGGAGAGGCTATTTTGTTGGAGGAACTAAGCTTAAGGCAAAAATCAGGGCAAATGCAACTCGATTTACAAAATGAAAAATCGAAGCTATTAGCCATGGAATATGAACTTTCCCGCAATTGCGGAAGTAACGAGCCTTTAAGCGCTACTACTTGGAAATTCGGTAATCGTAACGCACTTGTACCTGTTCTATCAGGCTTCCTAGCGAATTCTCACCCGATAATGATTTCAACAATGAAACATACAGAAATGTCAATCGCTAGTATGAAGCTAGAGAGAAGTAAACTGCTACCTGAAATTCATCTAGGGTATTTCAATCAATCATTGATTGGTTTACAGAATATTGATGGGCAAGAACAGTTCTTTACCCGAGCCGACAGGTTCTCAGGTTATACGGCAGGCTTATCTTTCCCTTTATGGTTCATTCCTCAACAGGCACGAGTAAAAAGCTATAAATTAAAAGTTCAGCAGGCTCAAAACGAGCAGGATAGTAGGCAATTGAAGTTAGAAATAGAATATAATCATCGTTTAAATGATATGATGATTGCTTCAAATGAACTCGACTTTATCGAGTCAACTGCCTTGCCAACTGCAGAAATTGCTATTAAAAATGCTGAGTTGTCGTGGAAATCGGGCGACTTAAGTTATTTGGAACTATTCTATGCAATTGAACAAAAGCAAAAAATTGAAAATCAATGGCTTCAAGCATTATCAAAATACACTGAAGCAGTTTTACAAGTCAACTATTTACAAAATCGATAAAATGAAGATATATCATATACTGATGCTGGGTTTACTCAGTTTCACATCCTGCGATAGCAGTAAAACAAAAGAAGCAGAAGGCGAATTAGAAACTGTTTCAGGCAGCATAATTAAACTTTCGGAAGAGCAAAAAAGGCTAGCTGGCATTAAATTATCGAGCCCTCAGCTAAGGCAAATTTCGGAAACCCTTCAGCTAAATGGCTATTTAGAAGCGCCTCCTCAAAATATAATAAGTGTAACCGCTCCTTTGGGAGGGTTTATTAAAACCACACCTCTTTTGCAGGGTATGCATATTCACACGGGTGATTTGCTAGCTACAGTAGAAGATGTAGCCTATGTTCAATTACAGGAAGATTTTTTAACAACGCGTGAAGAGCTAAACTTAGCTAGACTTGAAAAAGAACGTCAAACAATTCTTATTCAAGGAGATGCATCGGCACTTAAAAACTCTCAGATTGCCAATTCCAAGGTGAATCAATTATTGATTTTAGAGAAGGGTTTATCTGAAAAGCTTCGTCTTTGTGGGATTAACCCCGAAAAACTGAGTCCTGAAAACCTTAGCCGAAAGATTGAAATAAGATCCCCCGCAAATGCATTTGTTAAGAGTGTACATATGAATATGGGCAAATACGTTGGGCCTCAGGAGGTGCTTGCTGAATTAATTGACTCAGACCATCTTCACGTTGAATTGACTGCTTACGAACAGGATATCGATAAGATTAAAGAAGGACAAAGGTTTCAATTTCACATGGTGAATTCACCCGAAAAAACATATGAGGGACATGTTTATTTAGTGGGTAAAGCACTAAGTGAGAATAGAAATGTTCAAGTGCATGGTCATTTGGATGATGAAGAATCCAGCTTTATGCCCGGAAAGGCAGTCTCTGCATTGATTGAGTTAAAGAATGATTCTTTAATGAGTATTGAAGCGAGCGCTGTATTTATTATGAATGAAAAGCCTTATATATTCAAACAGACAAACAAGAATGAATATGAGATGCTTGAGATAGAGATTCTTAAAACTTCGGTTGATTATATTGGTTTTAGAAGAAGTGATAGTTTAAGTGATCAATCAACTATAGCCATCGAAGGAGTTCAAGCCTTAAAAGGAATGCTATTTAATACAGAAGAAGAGTAAAAAAAAAGCCCCGATAAAATCGGGGCTTTTTAATAACCTGGTTGAACTAATTTATTTTTTAGTTCTTGATAAGCTTAGTTACTTCACGTGTTCCGTTTGATTCAACAGAAACCATGTAAATACCTGAAGGTAATCCAGAGATGTTTACGTTGTGAATGAAAGAAGCATTTCCTTGATTAATAACATCAGAAGAAACAATACGACCCATTACATCAGTAACGTTAATTGTATAGTTGTCTTTGTTGTTTTTAGCATCGATAGCAATTGAAGCGATGTCAGAAGCTGGATTAGGATAAACCTCAATTCCATATTCTCCTTCACCAATTACATCTTCAGTTGAAGGTGCAATTTCACGAGCGCCGTTTGTTGAAGTAACACACTGACCTAAACCAACAATACCATCAATATCGTAAGCATCAGTAGAACCTGCTCCGAATGGAGAAGTAACATCAGTTACTTTGATGTAGTTAAGACCAGCTCTGTCAGCAGGGATCATAAGTTTACCATCACGGCAAAGAGTAAGACCTGCATCATCAACAGTTGGAACAACATCTAAATCGAACCAAACAACATTATCAATTGAACCTTGGAATGTTGCTTTTTCTGGGTAGCTAGCACATGTACGAGTTGGATTGTCACCGAAAGTAGTTTCGAAAACCTGAAGATCAGCTCCGGCTACGTTAAGAATAGTGTAAGGGAACTTTAAAGTTACTGTTCCACCATATCCTAATGCATAGAATGGGTAGTTTGCTGCTGGAGTAGAAGCGTCACTCATTTGAGGTGCTCCTAACATTTTTGAAACAATAGAACGATTAGCTGGAACTGGAGAACCATTTTTTCTGTTCCCTTGAGTTGCTAACGGGTTGCCAACTGCAGCGTTTGGAGAGTATTCTGCTCCTGCAGCAACAACACCGCCATCACAAGATGAGAAACCAACAACAGCATCAACATCAAAACCATCTTGATTTGGAGCTGTAAAAACATTTAATGTCATATCAGTGATATCCCAAATCTTGATAAACTTAGCCCAAGAAAGAACGCCTAGATCAAGATCTGCATTTTGGCAGATTCCTTCAGAAGGAGAAATCATTACCCAGCTACCATCACAACCTGTTTGAGACGCATATACGCGAGCTCTTTCTGGCCATGCTGCACAAGAAGGTGAACCATAAGAAGTTTCATAAACTGTTAAGTCATTGCCATCTTGATTACAAATTGGATTAGCGAATTCTAAAACTAAAGTTCCACCGAAACCAAGTGATACGAATTCAACAGTTGATGAATTATTAGCTTGCTCGCCGATATTCACATCAGGACTTCCAATTCCACCAAGTGCATTATTATCATCACTACGAGTAACTCCAATTGGAGAAACACCATCAGCGCGAGGGCCTTGGTCAAAAGAAACAACGAAAGATGCTGTTGTTTGTGCATTCATGCTACCTGCAATTAGCATTGCACCCAATGCTAGAGGTAAGCGAGTTAAAGTAGTTAACTTCATAAGTAAAATTTTAGTTAGGTTATTAATTATGTCAAAGTTACTCAATCTTACTCCTATCCACCAAACTTGGTTACACTTTTTAACAGATATTTATAATACGCTATAAAATAACACTCTTTAATAATTTATACTTTTTTGATATTTATTACCCATTGTATCAATATCGATCAAAATTCACATTTAAAATCCTTCTTAAAACTTACACAAAAGATGAAGTTATCAACAACTGGAAACAAAAAGAGGCAACCTAAATTCAGATTGCCTCTTAAAATTGCAAGCTTGTATTATATGTTATTCTTTCACATTGTATGCATTTACAATTTTGTCTAAATCGTTGATGCCCCAACTATTTGTTTTCATTAATTCAATGATGTCTTCATCACCTTTGAAATAACCAGCCATTGCTTTTTCAAATTTCCTTTCAAACACTTCAAACAAATCCTCCTTGTTCTTCTTTTTCAAGAAGACGGCTTTTTCATATTCAAAACTACGTGTATTGCTATTCTCGGTCTTAAACCAAGCATTATATAGGTTAATATCTCCTTGGACAACTCTTTGCATCGGAATTTTTCCAAAACCATCTCCAATTTCAACATATTCAAAATGCTTCCCTTCAAACCCAAACCCTGCAAGCTTCTCAGCTCCCATTCGCTTCTTAGAATTAGCAGCATCTAAGTAATAAATCTTATCAAGACGCTCATTGGTCTTCGTATTTACATAACAAACCTGCCCTTTAAGAGTATCTCCTTTTAAAGTGTGTACATAGCCTTCTACAAAGTCAAAGCCTCTAGAGGCTTGGGCTGAGAGCACAATACTTGAAAGACTAAAAGCAATAGTTAATAATAGTATTCTCATGTTGATTTTAAAATTTACCCCAAACCTAAAAGTTTTAAGGTGATTGCACAAATTATACTTTGAATAAACCTCAACCATATTCATCTTGTTTTCATCTTAACTACAATTGAATATATCGCTACTGTATTTTTACGAAATTTGCACCGAATGGAGCAGGAAGGATTCTCACGTTTATCTAAACTCGAACAAGACGAATATTATTATTCGCCTGAAGGATATGTAGTTTTTACAGAAAAGTACCTTCTTAAAAGAGGTTACTGCTGCAAAAATGGATGCCGTCATTGTCCCTACGGCTTCAATCTGAGTACAGGTAAATTCGATAAAAAATAAGTATGCAAAGTCAAACAATATCCAAATCAGATCTACAACTCTTTCAAAAGGAAATTACCGAAGGAATTCCAGCTGAATTACCTGAAAAATCTTTTCCGGATCCAGAGCTAAGCCATGCTCCAAAAAGAAAGGACATTTTATCAGATGAGGAGAAGAAACTAGCTTTAAGAAATGCTCTTAGATATTTTCCAAAGTCCCAACATAGCATTCTTGGGCTTGAGTTTATGGAAGAACTAAAGCGTTTTGGAAGAATATATATGTATAGGTTGCGACCTAAATCAGCCATGTTTGCTAGACCAATTGACCAATACCCTGCTAGAACCAAGCAAGCAGCCGCAATTATGCTCATGATTCAAAACAATTTGGATACTGCTGTGGCTCAACATCCTCAAGAACTTATCACTTATGGTGGAAATGGTGCAGTTTTTCAAAACTGGGCTCAATACCGCTTAACGATGAAGTATCTTAGTGAAATGATGGATGATCAAACTTTGGTCATGTACTCCGGTCATCCCATGGGTTTATTCCCTTCGAATAAAGAAGCTCCTAGAGTTGTTGTTACCAATGGAATGATGATTCCAAATTACAGCAAACCGGACGACTGGGAAAAATTCAACGCGCTTGGGGTTACTCAATATGGCCAGATGACCGCTGGTTCATATATGTATATTGGTCCCCAGGGAATTGTACATGGAACCACCATTACAGTGATGAACGCAGCAAGAATGTGTTTAAGAAAACGAGGCGATTCCAATCCCGATGTAATTGAAGGCAAAGGACTTTTATTTATCACCGCTGGCTTAGGAGGAATGAGTGGAGCTCAGCCAAAAGCGGCCAAGATTGCTGGAATTACCAGCATTTCAGCCGAGGTTAATACCGCTGCTGCCAGAAAAAGACATGAACAAGGCTGGGTAGACGAAATTTACACGGATGCTAAACTTGCTATTGCCCGAGCTCAAAAG
>JBBEBC010000160.1:0-10656 GCA_040882555.1 Bacteroidia bacterium | reverse complement strand
ATAATCGTGGTGATTTATCCCTCTGTTCCTTAATTGGGCAGGGGGTTTTTCAATTAGAAAAAGGACATGAAAAAATAAATTTCCAATGCCCTTTTGAGAAACTAAGTTTTAATTACTGAAAGGTAACAGCGTTGGTACTAACTGATTCATTAATTAAATAAATCTGTTTGCCACCAATGGTCTGAGCTTCAATATTGTAGGGCACTATTTGAACATATCCGTTTCCTGCCGCCAAAGTACCCATCTCTGCCGCTGTAAATTCAACAGAAGAAATATTGCCAGCTACCGTTTTTAATAAATTTCCACTTGGCGAAATCACATTAAAAATAATAGAATCGGCGCTTAATATTTGAGTTGACGAACTTAAAGTGAATGCCGCTGTTCTAGGAATAGTAGTAGGTCCGCTGTACTTTGGTCCAGAAGGTATTTCATTATTTGGTGAAGCTGCAAATGATGAAAAACTTCCACCACCGCTCACATTCCAATTGATATCTGTACTTAAGTCAATTCCATCGATATCAGTTGCTGATGGAGTATAAACATATGATTGGTTGCTTTGTGATGTAAAATTATTTCCATTAAGAGAAACCGTACCCACATTCTCAAAAGTTCCATTAACTAGGTCTCCAAAAACAGCCACCCCAACACCAATTGGTTGATAGATTTCACCAACAATTGGAGCAGTGATATACGTTGCCGTATGAATAGCAACTAGAGCTCCGTCAGAGCCAGTTGGCGCCGGAATTGGACTTGAAGGTGCCGCTGCAGAAGGAGCTGGTGTTTCCGGATCTTCTTCATCCTTTTTACATGAATTTAATACTAATCCAAAAGCCAAAAAAGCTAGTAAAATTGATTTTGTTGATTGCATACTATTGAGTTAAATTAGATATGCGAACTTAATTAGATTCAAAAAATACATATTGACTTTTCAAATAGTTTATAAACATTGAAATGTGATTAAAAATAGATTTTTCACCTGCTTATTTACATTGATTCTAAATTAATGCATGATTGAATCTATTTGCCCAGATCACAAAATTCAACAAACCCAATCACATGCTTGATTTACAAGCCTTACAATAAGTCAAAACAATGTTATTAAACAATCTGTTAGAGAATTAACTACTTTAAGAAATTTTACTTATTGCGGAGTACGTCTGTGCGCCCTACATTTGCACACCTCTCTTTAAATTAAACTATATGGCAACTGTTTCGGCAGGATTAATCAAATCATCACTAGGAAAAAAATACCTGATGGCAATTTCAGGTTTGTTTTTATGTCTGTTTTTAGTGGTTCACGTTGCAGGAAATCTACAACTTTTCAAGGATGATGGCGGTCAAGCTTTCAATGAATACACCTATTTCATGACTCAGAATCCATTAATTAAAACCGTTGCATATGTGAATTACTTATTCATTTTATTGCATGTTTTTGACGGTCTTATACTCTCTAGAACCAATCAAAAAGCTCGATCTAGTAATTATGCAAAAGTCGATCAAAGTAAAAGTTCTGCTTGGAGTTCAAGAAATATGGGAATCCTTGGAACATTAATTTTGATTTTCCTTGTCATTCATATGAGAACATTTTGGTTCGAGATGAAATTTGGAAATATGCCAACCATATCATACAGCGGAGACCCAATAGAGTATAAAGACATGTATACAGTTGTTGCCGAAGCATTTTCACAAACATGGTATTCCATACTCTATGTAATAAGCATGTTTGCTTTAGGTTTTCACCTTGTTCATGGCTTTCAAAGCGGTTTTCAAACAATTGGTTTAAACCATCACAGGTATACACCTGTTATTAAAGGAATAGGGATTGGAGTATTTGCCATTTTGATACCAGCCTTATTTGCCGCAATGCCTTTATTCTTTTTATTCTTAAATTAAAATACCACCATATGACACTGGATGCCAGAATACCCGAAGGATCGTTATCAGAGAAGTGGACAAAATATAAATCCAGCATTCCTTTAGTTAACCCTGCCAATAAAAGGCATATCGAAGTAATTGTTGTTGGTTCCGGTCTTGCCGGCGCTGCTGCTGCTGCTTCCCTAGCAGAAATGGGGTACAAAGTAAAAGTCTTCTGTTTTCAAGATTCACCTCGCCGAGCTCATAGTATCGCAGCTCAAGGAGGTATAAATGCCGCTAAAAATTATGCGAATGACGGAGACTCTGTGCACCGTTTATTCTATGACACAATAAAAGGTGGCGATTACAGATCTCGCGAGGCAAATGTTCACCGCTTAGCTGAAGTAAGTACTGCAATTATTGATCAGTGTGTTGCTCAAGGTGTTCCTTTTGCCCGTGAATACGGAGGATTACTTGACAATCGCTCTTTTGGAGGAGTGCAGGTTTCCCGGACTTTTTATGCTAGAGGGCAAACAGGACAGCAATTGCTTCTTGGAGCATATTCTGCATTAAGTCGTCAGATTGGTCGTAAACAAGTCGACATGTATTCTCGCCACGAGATGATGGATGTAGTGTTGATTGATGGTAAAGCTCGAGGCATCATTGCAAGAAATCTGGTAAATGGTAAGCTTGAGAGATATTTTGGGCATGCTGTGGTTCTCGCCACCGGCGGATATGGTAACGTTTTCTTCCTTTCTACAAATGCCATGGGAAGTAATGTAACCGCTGCCTGGAAAGCATATAAAAAAGGAGCTTATTTCGGTAATCCTTGTTTTACTCAAATCCACCCTACTTGTATTCCGGTTTCAGGTGATCACCAATCGAAACTTACCCTCATGTCTGAGTCATTAAGGAACGATGGAAGAATATGGGTTCCGAAAGAAAAAGGAGATAGTCGTAAGCCAATAGATATTCCTGAAAACGAAAGAGATTATTATCTAGAAAGAAGGTATCCTGCGTTTGGTAACCTCGTTCCGAGGGATATTGCCTCTCGAGCAGCCAAAGAAAGATGTGATGCTGGATACGGAGTTGGGAAATCTAAAATGGCAGTTTACCTTGATTTCGCTGATGCTATCAGCCGTTTGGGCAAAGATGTGATTCAAGCTAGATATGGAAACCTATTCGAGATTTACGAAAAAATAACAGGAGAAAATCCATACGAAACAGCTATGAGGATTTATCCTGCTGTTCATTATACCATGGGTGGCCTTTGGGTTGATTACAACTTAATGACTACAGTTGACGGCTTGTATGCAACTGGAGAAGCTAACTTCTCTGACCATGGTGCAAACAGACTTGGAGCTTCTGCTCTTATGCAAGGTCTAGCGGATGGTTATTTCGTTTTGCCAATAACAATTGGAGCATTTCTAAGTAAGGATATCCAAACTAAAGCAATACCAACAGATCATCCCGAGTTTGAAAAAGCTGAGAAAGAAGTAAAAGAAAGAATTGATAAGTTAATCAATCTAAAAGGTACCGAGCCAGCCGATTTCTATCACAAGAAATTAGGTAAAGTGATGTGGGAATATTGCGGTATGTCTAGAAGTGCCGAAGGACTTCAAAAAGCAAAGAAAATGGTTCAGGAAATCAAAGCTGAATTCTGGGCAAACGTTAGAATACCAGGCACTTCTGATGAAATGAATCCTGAACTTGAGAAAGCACTTAGAGTTGCCGATTTTATTGAACTTGGTGAATTAATGATAGACGATGCCTTTGATCGCAACGAAAGTTGTGGAGGTCACTTTAGAGAAGAATATCAAACCGAAGATGGAGAAGCTTTAAGAGACGATAACAACTTTGCCTATGTTTCTTCTTGGGAGTATAAAGGAGATAACGTAGATGCGGAGTTACATAAAGAGCAGTTGATTTTTGAAAATGTTAAGTTGGTTCAACGTTCTTACAAATAATTCAAACGAAAAAATTTAGAATATGAAAGTCACACTAAAAGTTTGGCGTCAGAAAAATAATGAGTCAAAAGGCGAATTCAGAACCTATCCAATGAACGATGTATCGGAAGATATGTCATTTCTTGAGGTCTTTGATGTTCTTAATGAGGAGCTAGTGCGAAAAGGAGAAGATGAGCCTATTGCCTTTGATCACGATTGCCGCGAAGGTATTTGTGGTATGTGCTCAATGTATATTAACGGAAGAGCTCATGGACCAAACACAGCCACTACTACCTGTCAGCTTCACATGAGAAGTTTTAAAGATGGTGATACTATCATGGTAGAACCATGGAGAGCAACAGCTTTCCCGCTTATCAAAGACTTAATGGTTGATCGTTCTGCATTCGACAGGATTATTCAATCTGGAGGTTTCGTTTCTGTTAACACAGGAAATGCTGTAGATGCTAACTCTATTCCAATCCCAAAGGGTGATGCTGATAAAGCTTTTGATGCTGCAGCTTGCATAGGCTGTGGTGCTTGTGTTGCTACTTGCAAAAATGCCTCTGCGATGCTTTTCGTGGCAGCAAAAGTTTCTCAATTGGCACTTTTACCTCAAGGTCAGCCAGAACGTAATCGTCGTGTTAAAAGCATGGTAGAAACTATGGATGCTGAAGGATTTGGTAATTGCACAAATACGGGTGCATGCGAAGTAGAATGTCCTAAAGAAATTAGTCTTGAAAACATTGCAAGAATGAATAGAGATTTCCTTGTTG
This sequence comes from Bacteroidia bacterium, assembly GCA_040882555.1. GTDB lineage: Bacteria > Bacteroidota > Bacteroidia > M30B66 > M30B66 > M30B66. The sequence goes on along the minus strand of JBBEBC010000160.1, from coordinate 6,083 downwards.
CTAACGTGACTGACTAATTTTTGCGCTTAAAACATTAAATAAAAAAGGGGCCAAAAGCCCCTTTTTTATTTAATACACATGATTTCATAACTAAACAAACAAGTTGATATTCTGTATCATACATACTTAATCAATCTTTTTACACCTCAACTATTTAAGATAGCTACTGGTCTCAATATGTTAAATTCGTTATTGAAATGAATCAGTTTGTTGCACTTTACAGAAAACTAGACCAGACTCAATCTTCTAATGAGAAGGTTAAAGAATTACAAGAATATTTTAGTTCAGCCATTGAAAAGGATAAGCTTTGGGCCCTCGCACTGCTATCCGGCCGAAGGCCAAAAAGAACAGTCAATACCTCTCTATTAAGAATCTGGGCTGCCGAATTAGCAGAAATTCCAGATTGGCTATTTGAAGAATCATATCATACTGTTGGCGATTTAGCTGAAACGATTGCCTTGCTTGTTGACCAACAAAGTGAGTCAAAGTCCCGCCCTCTTTACGAATGGATGGAAGTACTCGCTAATCTCAAAACAGCAGATGAGGAGCTAAAGAAAACAACAATCACGTCTGCATGGCTACAGATGAATTCAGATCAGCGTTTTGTCTTTAACAAGCTAATTACGGGAGGCTTCCGAGTTGGTGTCTCACAGAAAACTGTGGAGAAAGCAATTTCTCAATATACAGGAATCGACTCTGCTCAAATTGCTCATCGTTTAATGGGTAGCTGGGATGCAAACTCCATTACATGGCAAAAATTAATTATCGAAGAATCAGATAATGAAGATCTTTCTAAACCCTACCCTTTTTGCCTTGCCTACCCTCTTCAGGACGAAGTTGAATCATTAGGCGGCGCCTCAGAATGGTTAGCCGAATGGAAGTGGGATGGCATTAGAGGACAATTCATTAGCAGAGGTGGTGAATACTATTTATGGTCGAGAGGTGAAGAATTAATCACAGATAGATTTCCAGAATTTACTAAGATCGGAGATTCACTTCCCGACGGAACTGTGATTGATGGTGAAATAGTAATTCTCAAGGAAGGGAAAATTTTATCATTCCAACACCTGCAAACAAGAATAGGAAGGAAGAAACCAGGCAAAAAAATACTGAATGACTCACCGGCAGGATTTATTGCTTACGATCTATTGGAATATCAAGGTGAAGATTTAAGACAAAAACCATTGATTGAAAGAAGAGAGCTGCTAAAGAAAATAGTAGAACAACATCCTTCAGAAATAATCAAATTCTCAGACTCTATATCTTTTCAAACCTGGGAAGACCTTGCAAAAACAAGGCAGTTTTCAAGAGAAAATGACGCAGAAGGACTGATGCTAAAACATGTAAACTCAGAATATAAAGTTGGCAGAAAACGAGGCGACTGGTGGAAATGGAAAGTTGATCCAATGACAATTGATGCTGTTATGATTTATGCCATGCCGGGTCACGGACGAAGAGCAAACTTGTTTACAGACTACACTCTTGCCGTATGGAAAGACGACTTGCTTGTGCCTGTAGCAAAAGCATACAGCGGTTTAACAGATGATGAAATAAGAGAGGTTGATGCGTTCGTAAAAGCAAATACTGTGGATAAATTTGGACCGGTAAGAAGTGTAAAAGCTGAGCTTGTTTTTGAAATTGGTTTTGAAAATATTCAATATAGCAGTCGACATAAATCTGGAATAGCACTTAGATTTCCTAGAATCATAAGATGGCGCAAAGACAAACCAGCGGCTGAAGCTGATCATCTTGCCAACCTAATTGCATTGCTCGAAAAATAAGCTCTACCCTATTCCATTAAAGCATTTTAAAATGCCAATTCTCTCATATTAGCTAATCAAAAGCAATTATTGTTTAGAGCCTTCTCCTTACTTTTAATTAACTTTGCTTCAGGAATTATCCATAAATAATCAACCCTTTCAATGAGCGATTTTATTAAACATGAGTGCGGTATTGTACTCATTCGCCTGCTCAAACCTTTAGATTATTACCGCGAGAAATACGGTTCTGCAAGATATGCCCTCAACAAACTAAATCTCCTGATGGAGAAACAGCATAATCGAGGTCAAGATGGAGCTGGAATAGCTTGCGTTAAATTGGATATGCCCCCAGGACATCGATACATCGGTAGATTCAGATCAAATGGAGCACAACCATTAAGAGATATCGTTGAAAAAATTAATGGTTATTTCGAAGAAATAAAGCACGATAATCCCCATAAAATAAATGATTCGGCTTACCTAAAAGAACATGTTCCTTTTATTGGTGAGCTTCTCATGGGGCACCTTAGGTATGGTACTTTCGGAAAAAATAACATTGAAAGCTGCCATCCTTTTCTAAGACAAAACAATTGGAAATCAAGAAATTTAGTTGTTGCCGGAAATTTCAATCTAACAAATGTTGATGAGCAGTTTCAGCAATTGCTTGATCTAGGTCAACACCCAAAAGAAATAGCTGACACTGTTACCGTGCTTGAAAAAATAGGACATTTTTTGGATATGGAGAATGAGCGTCTATTCTCGCATTTCAAGCAACTTGGATATTCTAATATGGATATTTCCGAATTAATTGCGAGAGATTTAGATATCGCCGAAATTTTAAAAAGCGCTTCAAAGCGTTTTGACGGAGGCTATGTTATAACTGGTATGATGGGCCACGGAGATGCATTTATTATGAGAGATCCTAATGGTATTAGACCATGCTTCTTTTATCATGATGATGAGATAATTGCGGTAACCTCAGAACGCCCTGTGCTCCAAACAGCATTTAACATTGGTATTCATCAGGTACAAGAACTTCCTCCGGGAAATGCCATGATTATCAAAAGAACAGGTGACATTTCTTTCAGCGAAATTAGAAGTCCCAAACCAAGAACATCTTGTTCATTTGAAAGGATTTATTTTTCAAGAGGAAGTGATGCAGATATTTACAAAGAGAGAAAGGAATTAGGAAAAAGAGTAAGCGCTCAAGTATTGAAAAATATCAATTACGATATTGAAAATACGGTGTTTTCATATATTCCCAATACAGCTGAAACCGCATATTATGGTATGCACGAAGGAATAAATGAATGGCTTAACGGAGAAAAAAAGAAACGCATCCTTCAGTTAAATGGAGAACTTTCTGATTCAAGATTAAAAGACATTCTTGAACTTAAAGTGAGGACTGAAAAGCTTGCTATTAAAGATGCCAAACTAAGGACATTTATTGCTGACGATTTGCATCGAGACGAAATGGTAGCGCATGTTTATGATGTTACTTATGGCGTAGTTAGGGCAAACGAGGATTCTCTTGTTATAATTGACGATTCAATTGTTAGAGGAACCACTTTGAAGCAGAGCATTTTAAGAATATTAGACAGATTGAAACCAAAGAAAATTGTGGTTGTCTCCTCTGCACCTCAAATTAGATATCCAGATTGTTATGGAATAGACATGGCGAAACTTGGAGATTTCATAGCATTCCAAGCAGCCATTGCTCTTCATGAAGAAAATGATTCTACCTTTATTCTTCAGCAGGTGTATGATGAATGTCTTGCTCAGGAAAAACTTCCAAAAGAGCAAATGGTGAACGTGGTAAAGAAAGTATATGAGCCATTTACCTATGAAGAAATATCAGCTAAAATAGCTCAGCTTGTAACTCCTAAAGAAATAGAAGCGAAGGTTGAAGTGGTCTTTCAAAAGCTAGAAGACTTACATGAAGCTTGTCCTGGCCATACAGGTGATTGGTATTTTTCAGGTAATTATCCCACCCAAGGTGGAACCAAAGTAGTAAACAGGGCTTATATCAATTACTTTAATAAAGTTAACGAAAGAGCTTATTAAGAAAGGTATTGCTAAGGTTAAAGGACAGAAAACAAGCACCTTAATCAAAGACCTATTCTTTCTAACAATTTTGATTTTCGGTTAGAACTAGGACCATTTATTCTAAACCCAGCAAACATTCTAAACCAATTGTAGCTATTATCTATCCAGATTCCTTGTCTATCATTTCCAGAAAAGGAGATAGAATAGGAACTTAAGCCTGCAAACCACTTATCACCATTATATCCTGTGATTATCCTAAATTCCGACATCCCAACAAACCGGGTCGGCTCTCTTACAATTTGCTGATTTTGAGCTTGATAAACACTATTCTGCAATGACAGTCCCGGCACAAAATAAAGTGTCAAAAACCAGCTTTTATTGTAAACAAAGGTATGCACATACCCAATATTGAAGCCCAAGTTACTTACTCGCTGCGCAACAATTAGTTCATCTGCATTAAATAAAGAAAATGCATTCTCCGGAATTAAAGTATAGGCCGAATCGCTATTCAATCCATAATATCTAATCGAAGCGCCAGCTAGAAAACTACCTGCACTTTTCTCTTGTCTATCGAGCTGCCATATTGCTGCTCTGTATGAAAAGCGTTCTGGTTTAAAGCAATAGTAGAAATTACTAAACCAGGTAGTGGTATGCACATCGCTGCGCTGAGGGTATTGATCAATTTGGGGATTCCAATCGGGATCAACAGATAAAGGATTCGTTAAAAAGAACCCTCTGTAAAGTTGAATGAAATTCGAGTTCCAAACTCTTCTCCCATTAAAATTAGCCCTTAGAGAAAATTGAGATGAGTTTCCTTTCCTGGCTCCATTTACAGTAGGAAAAGATATAAGACCCAGCGATAAACTCAACCATTTATAATCGAAAGAAGCAATGAAGTTGGTTCTAGTATTAGGCTCAAACCTCAGGAGAAAGGTGTCAAGCTCAGAGTTTCTAATATCTAAAACCTGTCTTCTTCTGGCAAATTCGAATGTGAAATGAGGATTTGATCTGAACGATCTGATAAATGATTCATCCTGCCAACTGCTACTTGATCCTGTATCTGGAACTGCAGAAAATAGTTCCGCACTTGAAAAGTGCAAAAACAGGAGTGATAAAAAAATACCTTTCCGAACATCCGGGAAATAAACCACGAAAGATCGGAAAGGATGTAAATTCATATATGTATTAATGTGCTACGGCTACTCTAGTGTTGCTAATACCTATTTCAGACTCAACTGATAGAAGGTACATGCCAGCAGAAATAGCCTGCACTGGAATATATATTCTTGTTCCTGGAGAGATGGCTGAAATAGTTTCCATATAAACGACTTTTCCTCTTGTATCGTACATGTAAATACGGATGTTTTCCTGCTTTGTCAAGAATTGAGTCTCAATACTTAGTATGTCACTTACTGGGTTCGGAGAAACCACTAGTGGCAGGGAAGCAATAACTGATTCAACAGAAAGTGCTTCTAAAAGGAAATCGTTAGAATAAGTTGTGCAACCGTTTTGAGATGCCGATACGGAGTATGTTCCAACTTGAGATGGAGACCAGGTTGTTCCAGAAGCTCCGTTAATAGGAGTACCATTTAAGAACCACTGAATACTTCCAACAGCTCCTGTAACAACCAATTGGGAGCCATTAAAGTTAACTGTTGGTGCTGCAGGTGGATTAGTAACATTCACAACATTATTTGTTGTTTGAGTTACGGCCTCATTGTTACACCCTCCCGTTACAATAAGTGTTGCACCATAGTTCCCTGCTTGATTATAAGTTACTGAAGGATTTTGTGCATTTGAATTTGCAGGTGATCCTCCTGGAAAAGTCCAAGCATACGTTTGAGCACCAACCGATGAAGAGTTGAAAACCACTTCCCCTCCAGCACAAATATTTGCAGGCGAAACTGAGAAAGAAGCTACAGGCGGAACCTGCTGAAGTATAGGATGAATCATGTGAGAAACAGTTAAATCCCAGCTAGCAGTTTCAGTGTATGCATGCCAACTATTATCATCAAACTGTTCATAGGCCGTATTTGCCGAAACATCTCCATCGGTGTTTGTATAAACCGAAATTGTCACACCCGAATTAGGTTCGACATCGTATCCTAAGTAATAATCGCCCGAAAGGGTAATAGGAGTATTGAAAGTTACTTCTGTGTATAAATTATTACTAATATCCGAAATAATTGAGGAGAGTGGCACAGTTGCCGAGCCAAGAACAGTGTTTGGTAAACCACCAGTCCCATTATTATCCCATACCTTAAAAGTTACCTGATG
>JBBEBC010000159.1:0-10672 GCA_040882555.1 Bacteroidia bacterium | reverse complement strand
TGAAGAAGGAGGTTACGGAACTTTCCTGCATGGTTATGTGGTTGACATGTTCTACTTTCCAATCATTGAATCTCACTTTCCTGATTGGATGCCATTTTGGGGTAGCGAATCATTTACATTCTTCGCTCCAGTATTTAACATTGCCGATGCATCCATAACTTTAGGTGCTGGAGTTTTCCTGATTTATCAGAAGCACTTTTTTAAGGAGGAAAACAAGGAAGAAAGTGATCAGCCTGAAACTATAGAATCTTAATTACCGCGTTCTATTAAAGATCAATTCGGCAATCTGAACGGCGTTAGTAGCTGCTCCTTTTCTGAGATTATCTGACACCACCCAAAGGTTAATTGAGTTAGCCCTAGATTCATCCCGCCGGATGCGGCCAACAAATACATCATCTTTTTCATGTGCTTGCAATGGCATAGGGTATTCAAGTTTCTCGGGGTTATCCATAACAGTAATTCCTGCTGCATTCTCTAAAATCCGCCTTAGCTCACTAAGCTCGAATTCATTCTCAAATTCAATATTTATTGACTCTGAATGTCCCCCAATCACCGGAATTCTAACCGTTGTTGAAGTAATCGCCAAATTAGGCAAATGCATGATTTTTCGAGTTTCGAGAATCATCTTCATCTCTTCTTTAGTATATCCGTTCTCAAGAAACACATCAATCTGAGGGATAATATTCAAATCTATCGGATAAGGATAAGCTGGGTCGGGAGCAACACCAATTCGTTCATCCATCAACTGTTTAACGGCCTTCACTCCTGTTCCCGTTACACTTTGATATGTGCTCACTACAACACGCTTTATCGTAAAAGCATCATGCAAAGGCTTCAATGCAACCACCATCTGAATTGTTGAACAGTTGGGATTTGCTATAATCCCCGGCTTTGCCGGGATATCACCCGCATTTACCTCGGGAACAATCAAAGGAACATCGGCATGCATCCGCCAAGCCGAAGAATTATCTATAACAACACATCCAACATCCCTGAATTTTGGAGCCCATTCAAGCGAAGTGCTTCCCCCGGCAGAAAAAAGTGCAATATCTGGCCGTAATTCTATCGCCCGTGCAGGGCTAACAACCTCTATTTCTTTGCCCCTAAACTCAATCTTCTTTCCTGCTGATCGATCAGATGCTACTGGAATTAAGTCAGTTACGGGAAAATTTCTTTCCTCTAACACCTGCAACATCTTGCTACCAACTAATCCTGTTGCTCCTACAACTGCTACTTTCATATCACAATGAAGTTTTGTTACTTTAACCTGATATCTAAAGTCCAAAAGTAAAATCATTTTTTTAGACGTTTATGCTTTTCCTCCGATTGTCGAAACTTGCTGTAATTATTGCTTTTTTGACACTACCATATATATCAAGTGCTCAGATCATTGAAAATTTCTCTGATGGAGAATTCACCACAAACCCCGCTTGGCAGGGCGATACTGATGAATTTATAATTAATGATGAGTTTCAACTTCAGAGTTTCGGCGATACGACTTCCTCCACAAACCGAGAAATTTATCTTAGTACCCCGAGCGAATCCATGAATGCCACGCAGTGGGAGTTTTTCGTAAACCCTCTTGTGAGTACGTCTTCGAATAATCGAATGGATGTATTTTTAAGTTCTGACTTACCTGAATTAACAGGAGCTAACACGGGTTATTTTGTCAGAATTGGCGGTACTCCCGATGAAGTTGCCTTGTTTAGAAAAGATGGGCCTGGATTAGAAAATTATGTGATTTCAGGTGTTCAGTCTGTCATTAATAGTTCATCGACAAATCCAACCAAAGTGAAAGTTACCCGAGATGCTTCTGGCAATTGGTCACTTTTTGCTGATTATGAAGGAACTGGGACTCTTTTTGAACTTGTTGGAACAGCAAACGACCTAATCTACACGCAATCGGCTTATTTTGGGGTTTTAGTCAGGTATTCGGGTAGTAACCGCGATAGGTACAATACCGATGACATCTACATTGGACCAATCATCGTTGATAATGTTCCCCCAACGTTGGTTTCTGCCAAAGTAATTAGCAATACGAGTGTAGAAGTGCGCTTTTCAGAAAATGTAAGTCAGGCAACCGCCGAAAACACCGAAAACTATTCAGCCAACAACAATCTTGGCGAACCAATCGCTGCTGTTCGTCAACCAGGTTCATTTTCAAGAGTGTTGCTTACTTTCGGTGCTGAATTTCAGGATGGTACTATCAATGAATTAACTGTTATTGCAGTGGAAGATCTGTCGGGAAATGATATGGATCCTGAGACTATAGAATTCTTGTTTTACCGACCTCAGCCTTTCGATATTGTTATAAATGAAATCCTTGCTGATCCAGATCCATCTCAAGGCCTTGCGCCAGTTGAATATGTTGAATTATACAATAGAACTCAATTCCCGATAAATCTTGAAAACTGGATTCTTGAAGCTGGTACCAACAAAAAGCCAATTCCGTCAATAACAATTTTACCAGATAGCTTCATGGTTTTGAGCAACCTTTCTGGTGAAGAATTCATGTTCGATACTGTTGCTATTGCTGGCTTAAGTTCATTCCCCGCACTTACAAATACAGGAGCTCGATTAACACTTTACTCTCCTGATACTACGGTAATTTCTTCTGTAACTTATTCTGACACCTGGTATGGAAATTCAGCTAAAGCGGCAGGTGGTTTTAGTTTGGAGCAAAAAAGTCCAAATAAACCATGTGAAGGTCAAAGCAATTGGATTGCCGCTGCTGTTGCTTGGGGCGGAACTCCGGGTAAAAGAAATAGTGTGTATGAAAATACTATCGACGAAATTAGACCTGAAATTGAGCGTGTTACAGTAATTGCAGAAGATACAATTAGGGTGTTTTTCAATGAACCAATCCTCAGGGAAAGTATGATTGACCCGAGCTCGTATTCAGTTTCTGATGGCATTGGAGAGCCCATTTTTATTGATTTCTACCCGCCAAACTACCTTTCGGTTAAGCTGGCTTTTGATGGAAGTTTTCAAGTCGGAACCATTTATACGATTACTGTTTTATCTAACCTATTGGACTGTGTAGGCAATGAGTTTGATTCTGAATCGACGGGTAGATTTGCTATTCCGGAAACTGCGCAGGTCAATGATATTGTGATTAACGAGGTGCTTTCTAACCCATATGAAGAAGGTGCTGATTATGTTGAAATTTATAATCGCTCGAATAAAGTGATTGATTTGGCATCATTGCAACTAAGTAAATGGGATACAATTGTTGATGTTGCTGATGATGTTGAGCTAATTTCTGAAGAAGGATTTTTGATTTTCCCAGGTGAGTATTTACTCCTAACGGAGGATGTGAATGATGTTAAAAGCAGGTATTTCAGCTCCAATCCTGATGGCTTTCTTCAAATGGCAAATTTCCCAGGCTATAATAATGACGACGGTGTGGTAACCCTTGCCAGACTTGGCGATCAGGTTAAGATTGATGAGTTAATTTACACCACCGACATGCACTTCGCTTTGATAGATAACTTGGATGGTGTTGCTTTAGAAAGAGTAAATTATGACAGGCCTTCGTCCGACAAAACCAATTGGAATTCTGCTGCATCTGCTGTTGGTTATGGTACTCCAGCTTTTAGAAATTCTCAATTTAGCCTTACGGCCGAATCACAAGCAGGAAGCTTAGTCTTGAGTCCCGAACTTTTTTCTCCTGATGGTGATGGTTTTGATGATGTGCTAACGATAGCCTATGCATTTGACCTTCCCGGTTTTACCGGAACCATTAGTATTTATGATTCAAACGGACGTTTGATAAAATATTTGGTAAGAAACCAGTTACTGGGCACGTCTGGACAAATATCTTGGAACGGTGAAACAGAAGACAATCTCAAGGCTCGTTTAGGAATCTACATTGTTTTAATGGAAGCCTTTGATTTATCTGGCAATGAAGTAAAGCTAAAGGAAGCTTGCGTAGTTGGAGGAAGACTTTAATCAAGTAAAATCTCTAATCTTTTCCTTAAGCTCATTGAAATTCTACTAGGGTGGTTTGCTGTTGCTCCCTGAAGAGTTTAGCTAAACATTGGATCTGCTTTCCTGATAGCTTCAAACATATCCTTATGAATTTGCTGCTTTATCTTACTTACAGATTCTTTTGTGAGCCCTTTGGTTATGTATGGCCCTAAATACTGAACAGTAATTGTTCCCGGCCTCACCGAATAACTGTCAGACGGAACCACCTTTCTAGCATTTATAATGCACATGGCAACAATGGGTCTTTGACTGTCAATAGCAAATCGAAAAGCGCCATCATAAAAATCATTCACTGGCTGATTGCCTGTATTTCTTGTGCCTTCCGGAAAAATATAGATCGAATTGCCTTTCAATATTTCCGCCATCATTGCTCTAGAACTTCTGTCACGACTTTCTTTACTACTACGATCAACCATTACACAAACAGCTGAAAACAGATGGCCAAGAATCGGAATTTTCTTTAGCTGCATTTTAGCTAAAGGCTTGATATTTAGTGGCGAGCAAAAAGCACCAATAAACATGTCAAGGTTCGACCCATGGTTTCCAACGATAATGCATGGCAGGCTTGAACTCAAGGCCTTTTTATTCTTTTGTTTTAACCTTATTCCAGCTGCAAAAAAGAAAACATAAGACCAAAACTTATATACTGCCATGGTTGGCTTATGGGCTTGCTTGCCTAGTATGAAAATAAAAATCGCGGATAAGATTCCTGAGCTTATCAGAAAACCAAGGAAAACTAAGGAGAGCCATATCCAATATGGAATAAGCAGAATGTATTTCAGAAATTTTGGCACGGTCAAAAATACATTTATAGGTTTAAGTCTGTACCATCAAATGCAATTTTACCTCTTACCTTCGCAAAGTGAAAGCCGATGTGATTATTGTTGGGTCTGGCCTTGCCGGTATCTCTCTCGCCTTTAGGCTTATAGATAAAGGTTTGAAGGTGCTCGTTATTTCCGATCCTGGTAAAAAGAAGTCAAGTGAAATAGCTGCCGGCTTAATTAATCCAATTGTATTCAGGAGAATAACCTTCGGCTGGAGAACCAAGAAAAGCCTCACAGAAGCAAGAACTTTTTACCCAGATCTTGAAAATCGACTTTCAAGCAAATTCTTTGAGCAAAGTAATTTGATTAGAATTCATGGAAGTCAAGATGAAATTGATTTCTGGCAGGAGCTCATGGACGAAGAGCCTTTCAACCAATTTTTGGGTGAACCTTTAGCAACTGAAGATTATCCTTGGTTGAAAGCCGGTTTCGGGATTTCTGTTTTGAAAGGAGCTGCATTTGTAAAATCGCACGAATTCATTCAAGCAGCAGAAAATTACTTCAGACAGAACAATATGCTTCTAGAAGAAGCCTTTGACTTTAACCATCTTGCTATTTCTTCCCACGAAGTGGGATATAAAAAACTAAAAGCTGAGAAGCTCATATTTTGCGATGGAGCCTCGGCAGCTGAATTTGGTTTCTTTAAGAATTTGCTATTTAATCCCGCAAAAGGTGAGGTTTTAACTATTGAGGCTAAAGGTGCTCCCGACATGATTTTCAATGGCAAAGTTTACGGTATTCCAATGGGCAACGGCATCTTTAAAATTGGCTCAACGTATTCTTGGGAGTTTGAAGATGACCTTCCCAGTGAAGCTGGAAAGCAAGAAATTCTTGAAAAACTAAACGGTATTTTGAATATTCCCTTTCGTGTGATAAATCATGAAGCGGGCGTCAGGCCTACAATAAAAGATCGAAGGCCCTTTCTTGGATTTCATCCTCATAAACCAGCTATCGGAATTTTTAATGGTTTGGGAACAAAGGGTTATTTGCTTGCACCGCTACTTTCTAAAGAAATGGCTAATCATATTGTCGACGGCAGTGATATTCCCGAAGAAGCGAGAATTACACGTTTTAGGAGAACCGTTTTTACCTAAGAGTCTTGGAGAAGAAGAAGCATACTTATTTTGAAAACCTAGACGCAACAAGGTTCCTGGGATTCATGCAGGTATTTCTTGCTCACTGCTTTTTTACTGGTAACGCCGAAATTGAGTCTTCATCCTTATTCTCATTTGCAACAGTCGATCTTAGAGCCGGTTACTTGGGGTTGGACTACTTTTTCGTTCTTTCAAGTTTCCTACTTACCTGGCTAGCATTAGAAGAGCGGAAGAAAACCGGCAGCTTTCACCCCGGCCTATTCCTGGTAAGAAGAGGGTTGCGACTTTGGCCTTTATACTTTTTCTTAGTCCTCGCAACCTACGGATTGGTTGAAATTATCAGCAGTTCTATTCCCGTCTCGGAGCTACCTCCTATTGAAATATTTTTACTGTTTTATTCTAATATTTGGATAAGTCTGCACGGACAGAATTTCCTGTTTCTCTTGGTTTTTTTCTGGTCAATTGCTGCCGAAGAACAGTTCTACCTTTTTTGGGCTTTTGTGCTTAAGTTCCTAAATAAGTACTTGAAACTGGTGCTGTTTACAATGATACTCATTTCACTTGCATTTAGAACATATTACGTTAATAATGAACCCTTTCTGTTCTTTAATACCTTAAGTTATTTTGGAAATTTCGCCTTCGGCGGATTGGCAGCTGTGCTAGCATTCGAAGATCATTCTATTGTGAAATACATCAGACGAATGCCAAAAAAGTATATCGCTTTAATTTACCTTTTGTGGACAGTGCTTTTAACTGGTTATTTCAGCTGGTTTATGAGTCCTTTTATGGTCGTAATTGAAAAAACCATTTTCAATCTTTTCTTCATTTTTGCTATTCTAGAACAGTGTTTTGCAGAAAACTCAGTATTTAAATTGGGCAAATTCAAAAAGATGAGCTACTTAGGCCAACTTTCACTAGGCCTTTACTGTTTTCATGGGGTTATACTTACTGTAGCCATGAAGGTAATTGGCAATAGTTCGTTTTCAGATAGTTATTGGGAAGTATTCTTAATCAATCCACTAGCAATCCTTACAATTACCATTATCATCTCGGTGATTAGCTATGAGCTTTTTGAGAAAAGGATTCACCACTTGAGAAGGTTTTTTTATCCAAAAACAGCTTCCAAAACATCTGGTGTTTGAAGTTCCTTAAATGATGGTAAGTGCCATCGATAATACTGAAGGAGGTTCCTAAGTAAAGCCTTTCGCCTTTCACGACCCATTTGAATTTTGTCAAGATTAGCAAAGTTCACTTTCAGTAACTGCTGTATGTCGAAACTGGGTCCCATGTCGACACACGTATCACCGAAACTATGATGAAAAACCCCATCCGTGAATTGAAAGAAGGGGTGTTGCTCATCGTAATTATCTTCTGGGTAAAAACCTAGATGACGAGATAATTCAAGAAGAAACTTGTGGTGAAAATGAGGAATCACTTCAGGCATTTCATCAAGAAACTGCAGCGCATCAACGATGTATTCAAACAAAGCCTCATTCTTTTCTTCTTCCCGAATAGATTTCTTCAGTAATTCAGCAATAAAAAGTGCCTGAGCAGTCTTTGGCGTTGAGAATGGAATTCCGGTGTAAGGATGCAAGACACGCATATCTCTTAGGTAATGCAAGTCCTTATTTTCCTTAAGATTAATCTGAATTTCAAGTATGGTAAGAGCTTGAAACAAGGCAGATTTTCTGTTCTTTTTGCCCCCTCTAACGCCTTTAACAATAATACCAAGTAAACCTCTGTCTCTTGAATAAACCTGAGCAATTACAGAGGTATCGCCATAAGGAATAGTATGTAAAACTACAGCCGGAGTGCTGAGAATCATGATTAGTTAATGAGCATAATCTTAGTAACCGCCGTTTGACTGCCATCATCATTGGTACAAAAAACCAAATAAACTCCTGTGGCAGCTCTTTCACCGCTGTATCTGTTGCCATTCCAAATGGCAGTTCCTCCATTTGACCGAGTTCTGAAAACCAAATTTCCACTCACATCTGTAATTTTAACATCTGCATCTCTCACTAATCCAGTAATGGCAATTGGTCCGTTATAGCCTCTTTCAACAGGATTTGGAAATGCATATACATTATCGAAGTTTCCTTCACCACGGGTTGCATCAGTTCTATAAGAGCAAATTCCTAAGTCAGTTCCGATGTATAATTCTCCAGTCTCTTCATTCATGCTTAAGGAAAGAATTGTATTGCTTAACAGCGGAGTATCTTCAGATGTAAAATGCTGAAGTTGTTCTTCCCCGTTAGGCGAAACCAAAAACAAGCCGGCATTTCTAGTGCCTAACCATTTTCTATTCGCTCCATCTATATAAATTGCTGTAACTTCTTCTGCTTCAAGAAGATATTGATTAAAGCCGCCCTGAGAAATAATAATTTGCTGAGCGTCCCAGTTAATGGAAGTTCCCTGCTCAAGAATCGCTTCAGGAGAATAAAATACAGCCACTCCTTTTGAGGTTCCTACCCAGATTTGACCTTCCTGATCTTCAGCAACACTAAAAACTATGTTGCTAGGAAGCCCACCATTTCCTACCTGATCGGTAAGCAACCTGAAACCTTCTACATCATTCTCATCTGTTTTTACAATCAACAAACCTCTGTCATGAACAATCATCCATTTCTGACCAGTACTGTCAATTGTAAGCCTACCAAGAGCGGCTTGATTAATACTCGAATTGAATGAATAGTGATGCCATTCACCATCTGCATCCCTCATCTGCAATGGAAACTGCGAAGCTGTTGAGCCAACCCAAAGCCTTCCATCTTTATCAAGAGCCACATCAGAAAGTCTAATATCTCGCGGATATTCCGTTAAGCCCACTAAATCGCCGTCAGTACTATTAAATGTATCTACCAAAGCTCCTTCTCTCAATTCGGCTAATCCATTTCCAAAACTGGCTACGTAAAGATGTTCCTTATCGGCAGGGTCAATAGCAATTCCAACAATATCTCTAATATAATCAGCAATTGTAGGGAACTGATAGGCATCCCAAAAGCCATCCTCGAATCTAAAAACACCTTCGATAGAATACGTTGGTGAGTATTCAATATTATAAGATCCGGCTGCTACCCACAAAACTCCTTCAGAATGCTCCATGTCGAAAACATTGGCTGTTGGCGGTCCTTCGGCTGTGTAAATATCAATTGCATAAACAGATTCTGACCTTGCCAAACCTACACCTTGATCAGCAATCCATAGAATGTTTGGGTCATCGGGGTCAATACTTACTTCTGCAGGCCTTGGCGAAACACCTGAAGGCTCATAAGATGTTAGTCCCCTAAACTCGGATACGCCTTCTTCATAAGCAATCATATTATATGCATTCGAAATAATAAGCCTGCTACCATTGGTAGTTAACGACTGAACAGCATCTCCAATATGCATTATTTCAAGAGCTCCATCCCGCTCCCTGAAAAGAGTATCTGTTTCCTCTTCCAGTACTTTATATCGAGCTACAATCCAATTCCCTTCAAAGAAAGCCGCGCTGTTTACCGGGCGTTCGCCTATAAGCGTATCTCTAGTCCACGCAACAAAAAATGGAAGCTGAGGACTTTGCAGGTCAGCTGAAAACAGACCTTTAGAAGTAGAAGCATACACTCTTCCTTCGTGCTCAGTAACATCAAATATTTCAGGATTAAGTAATGAGGGATAAAGAGTATTTCTAACCTCTCTCTTAACCATATCAAAAACTACAATTCCGAAATTCGTGCAGATGTAGGCCTCGTCATCAATAAAACGAATCGCTTGAATGGTTTTTCCCCCTTGAACAACTGTCGACCTTTTAATGTCGCTTACATTGGTAACGGTATTTCCATTTACCAAATCCAAATTACCATTTCTGTAGCCAATCATCAGCGTATTGGTGCCATTATGATAATTGAGACAGGTGAGATTAATATCAGTTAAACCATTTGAACGGGACAGTCTTTCTAATGAATTGTCATCCTTTCTTAGAATTACTACTCCGTTATTTGTGGCGCAATATACCTTTTCACTTGTTGAAGCAACCGCTAAACCACTTGTAAAAGGTAAATGCTCGCGCCATTCTCCTAAAACTCCATTGCCTGTGCGTTGCGCATTTGCACAAATGCATGAAAACACAAACAGGCTTAATAAACAGTATAATCTAATCATAATCAAAATCAACAGCTAGTAACAACGCTTATCGCTGTAAAGTTATTTCATTCATACCTTTTCAATGAGAATAAAAGAGGAATGTTTTCATTTTTTTACTGAAATTCTCTAAGAATTAAGATTGCAACATCATAGCTAACGTCGGAAATCCTATTTTTGAGGCATGCAAAGTCAAGAACAATCCAACAATTCTGCAGAAACTGAAAACAAAACTGCAGATGGTACCATCGAAAGCGCTTCTACAACTGGTAATCAGACAAACGAGGAGCTTGTAAACGAATCGCCTGTAAACTCTGAGAACTCGGAAGTTATTCAGCCTTCTAATGACAACATTGAAGCCTCCGCAGAGGTGAATATAGAAGATTCGCCTACGGCGGAAGTTACCAATCATTCAGAACCTGAAGCTCAAGCAGAAGCTCTAGTAGAAGCTTCCGTGGAGGAAGAAATTGCTTCCGAGGAGGAAACTACGCTTGTTGAGAATACTAGTCCTGAAAGTAATGATTCTTCGCCCGTGATGGAAAAAGTGGAAGAGATTAAAGAAGAAGTGACAGAATCTCCTGTTGCAGAAATTGTTGAAAACATTGCAGAAGAGGTAAAAGAGGCTGTCGCAACTGTTGCTGA
>JBBEBC010000158.1:4713-10748 GCA_040882555.1 Bacteroidia bacterium | reverse complement strand
TGTTCTAGAAGGATGATTGAAATCAAGGCAAAATAGTAATTCAGCATCTCTTAATACTTTTGCAGCGATCTCACCATGCTGTTTTGCAATTAAAATATCTATTGCTCCTGGCATCCAGTCTAGAAATGAAGGAAATGGGTCTGGTACCAAAACCAAAGCATCAAAATCAAATGATTTTTTCAAATATTTCTTTAATCCGAGCGAAGAACCTAATGCATCACCGTCGGGATTTCGATGCACAACTATAACAGTTTTACTTTTGTTTGTAAGTAGGTCCTTAATTTTTTCTTCTTGATCTTTCGTAAACATAGAGCACAAACCTACCTAATATTTCAAAACGTTAGAGTGAGTAATATTTATGTATCAGTAAAAATAAATATCTTTATACTTCGAAAATTTTAAAGTAATATCCGTTTATGGAAATTAACAATACATTAAAGAAATGCTTAATTGTGATTATCACATTACTTTCCTTCTCTTCATGCAAGAAAGAGGAGCCTAAGGAGGAGCCTACAAGTGTGATTGTTGGCTCAGCATTATTGAATAATGTTTATACAACATTTTCAAGAAGTTCGTTTTACATAAATGACATTAATAGGTGGCAGAATTTCGTTCTTCTATATAGAAATGACAATTCAGAAATTAAACTGAATTTTACTGATCCGGGCGAGGGGATTCGATTTATTGGTGATCCAGACTCCACAATTACGGAATTGTCTTATAAAGATGCAGGTAACCGAAGATATACGGCGGATTCAGGTAGTATAAACATCACTAAGTACAAATTTACTAATGGCGTTTATTACATATCGGGGGGGTTTGCATTTAGAGCAAAAACTAATCCTGTTATTTTGCCTGATGGAACACCGTTTTTTACAACTATTAGGATTACTGACGGAGCGTTTAATAATTTACAATCCACAGATTAAAACCTACATTCTTTCATTTTATGATTTCTATTGTTGTTTTAGGAGCTGGCCGCTCTGCGGGATATTTTATTGATTATACGATCGATTTATGCAAGCAGAGGTCTTGGAAACTCGTTATTGCTGACCTCCAAACCGAACATCTTCAAAAATACAAAAAGGATTACCCTGGATTAGAACTAGTTAATGCTTCACTTAACGAGCAAAATGAAAGATTAAAAATAATCGATGGAGCGGACTGGGTAGTTTCCTTACTCCCAGCGTTTATGCATCCAGAGGTTGCTACCGACTGCTTGCTGAAGGGCTGTAATCTGGCCACGGCTTCTTATGTTAGTGAACAAATGAAGGCTTTGAGTGAGCAAGCAGAATTAGAAGGGTTGGTTTTTCTTAATGAATGTGGATTAGATCCGGGAATTGATCATATGTCGGCAGTTAAAATAATTAATGACTTAAGGGACGCTGGAGCAGAAATTCTTGGGTATCAGTCTTACTGCGGTGGGTTGATTGCTCCAGAGTTTAATGACAATCCTTGGAATTATAAATTTAGTTGGAATCCTAGAAACGTTGTTTTAGCAGGAAATAGCGCTTCAACATCCTTACAAAAAGGAGAATTGAAGATCATACCTTATCATCAAAATTTTCAACATCCCGTTGAGATCAATTTACCCAATGGAACTTCTTATGAGGGTTATGTTAATAGAGATTCATTAAGTTATAGACCAATTTATAATCTTACTAATGTCAAGACCATGATTCGCGGAACGCTCAGGTATCCTGGTTTTTGCAGAGCTTGGAATTTATTAATTCATCTCGGTTTAACTGACAACAGCTACGTTTATCCTGTTTACCCAGAAATGACTTACAGAGAGTTCTTTCATTCATTCTTGATGGGTCATGATCATAGTGATATTTCAGAAAGCATTAGAAAGACTATTGGGATGGATGATTATGAGCAAAATGCTATCGACAAAGTATTATGGACCGGATTGAATGGGGATGAATTACTACCACTTGATACAGATGGGACTCCAGCAGGTATTCTACAGAGTTTGCTAGAGAAGAAATGGGAAATAAAAAAGGAGGATAAAGATTTAGTAGTGATGCAACACAAAATCAGGTATAAACTTGATAACGAGATTAGAAACCTCACTAGTTCATTCGAGTTGAAAGGAGAAGGAGTTTTGGGTACAGCTATGTCAAAGACTGTAGGCTTGCCATTGGCTATCACCTTAAAAAACTTGATTGATCATCCAATTGATAAAAAGGGACTAGTTATTCCAATACATAAATCAATCTATGAACCTGTTCTACAGGAACTTGAGAAATTTGGAATACTATTCAAAGAAGAAACAACAGTTGAATCAAAAGCGGTAGCCGAAGGCGAACCAGAATGATGCAGTAGTTACCGTATTTCTATTATTTGGTGATGCTCCAAAATAACGCTTTGAACCTAATCCAAGAGAAGAAGTTATTACTAATTCCTTCAGCGGATTCCAAGTAAAGCCTCCTTGAAATAAAAGAGTCCCAAAAGAAGATGAAGTTATAATTGATTGATAAAAATTATTGACCTCATTATATTCTTCATACCTAAATCTAGTAAGACCAGTTCTTATTGATGGACCTATATAAAACGATGCTTGCTTTTTCCCAAAGGGATAAAAATTCATTTCAAGCCCTGAATAGAAAACATTGTAGGAGTTGAATACTATGTCATTCAAAGAGTTTCCGTATAAGCTAAAACTTACAGGGACACGAATTCCAAGCTTGCGTTCTTCTCCAAAAATATGTTCATATCCTAAAGTCACATTTTGAAACAGGATATCAATCACATTAAAATAAATAATATTATTTCCCAGATCAGAGCCTTGTAAATTATAAGAAGAACCCCCACTTTTTTTCATTTCATTGAATTGATCAACAGAACCGCTTTCATATACAATTCTATTGATATCATCAATATACATCCTGTAATCAGGACCGTTGGGATTGTCAAATTTCTTGTACTTGATTTCCTTCCTTCCAATTTCAATTACCTTCACCTCAATTACCTCCCCATCTAGGGTATAAACGGTATCCTGCGAAAATGCAAAGCAGGAAGACATAACTAGCAAAGACATTAATAAATATTTCATAGAAGAAGTGTTTTATCGGATAACGAAGGTCGAATGAATATGTTATATAAAAAAGCCCCGACTTTGATCGAGGCTTTTCTTAGGATAAAAATATAAAATTAGTTCTTAACTAGTTTCTTATGGTATTTAACCCCTTCTATCTCTAGCTCTACCATATATATTCCTGCAGATAGTGGAGAAAGATCTATGTTAAAGTTTTGAATACCGTTCTGAATCTGAGTGTTAATTGGCATAAGAACAGATTTTCCTAGCATGTCAAGAACTCTTACTTGAGCATAACCTGGTTTTTCCATATTAAATGCTAAACTAATACTTGAATTTGCCGGATTAGGAAATACGCTCATGTCAACAAGAGAACTAAGATCTCCAATAGAAAGAGCCTGCCCAATTCTAATATCATCAATGTAAAGGTTGTTACTTCCTACATCTCCAGCGATAAATTCAAAGCGGAATCTAACATTATCTTGGGATGAAACTCCAGAAAGAGAAACAGCTAACTCGCTCCATTGAGAAGTTTCAGTTGGAACAAATTCTCCACTGAAATAGCCTGCTGTAATTAATGCATCACCAGTCCAAGATTTTCTCAAAATCCAAGTTTGACCGCAGTTGTTAGAAGTAAATACTCTTAGTTGATCGCTAGGATCTCCTCCCCTTTCGGCAGCTGAAATTCTAAATAGCATACTTGGAGAAGTTACACTTGTAATATCGTATGATGGAGTTATAAACTGATCTGATTCATAAAGCGTGTTATTAAAGTTGCGCATTCTTATACAACTATTGTAAGGTCCAAATCCAGTCCAAGGACTAAATTCCCATTTGTTTGGTGTGTTGTCAGAATTTTCAACACGGTATCTGCTTTCAAAGTCAGCTTGAATATCTAAACGATCCCAAAACGGACCTTGTGTGTTTTCTGCTTGATCAGCACTGATAGTTACCACTTCCGATTTCTCGACAGAACTTGAACCCAAGTTGTTGGTCACAGTAAGCTTTGCTTTGAAATTACCTGGATTATCGTAGGTAACAACTGGATTTGTTGCTGTTGATGTAGCTGGACTTCCCCCTTCAAATTCCCATTCACGTGTGTAATCATCACTATTATAGGATACATCTGAATATGTAATTGTGCTTCCAGAACAAACCAAATTCCTGTTTTCACAAAAATTAGCGTAAGGTTCGCAAGGCACAGTGGTTAACATATCTTCATCTGTTGTACCTGTTGCAATAAGATTTGCTTCTGAAATGAGGTATGCTCTAACAAAATCGACCGTAGCGTCCATAACTTCCTTTTGGCCCATAGTGAACATGGCCATGCAATTGTCATCCGAATAGTCCATATAATTCATGAACATCTCTCCGTTTAAGGTGTCTCCACCCGGGCAACCTCCAACATTGTATGGAAAATCATTCCAACAAACACCATAATTAGGACCTTGAGCAATAGGTGTATCGTCTACTCCATCACTTCCACAATCAGCATCTCCCCAAATATGGCGAAGCCCTAACCAGTGACCAACTTCATGAGTAGCAGTTCGTCCTACTCGTCCTTGAGCAGTTCCAATACTTCCAGTGTAATCATGTCTCAATACGATACCATCAGTTGAAAGAAGACCTCCTAATGGGAATTGAGCATATCCGAGAACGGTACCCTGAGTTGTAACGAAAGATGCGATTGACTTAACAACCCATACATTTAAGTATTTATATGAATTCCAATGGCTTATGCCCTTTACGCCGTTTGCATTACTAGCGTCATTTGTTTTTGGCGAATAAACTCTCACAACTCCATCAGTGCAATTACCTAAATCATCTTTTGTAGCAAGTCGAAACTCAAATTCACTATCTGCACCTAAGTCAGCAAAAGGTCCTGGAACCAAATTAAAATTTGCATTTGTTAGACTAAAGTCTTCATTAAGAATTCTTATTTGATCATCGATCTGAGCCTTTGAAATGTTTTCAGGACCACATTCATGAATTATGTGGAAAACCACGGGAATAATACGCTTCTCACCTGCTTTAACTTTTTCATCAGCATTCTTTTGCAGGTAAGTCTGAAGTTGGTTTTGAAACTGTTCACGCTGAGCTTTTATCTCAGGATGAAGCTGCATTTCTTGTTCAAGTACTTCCATAGTGGAACACTTGTGCGGACCTTGATGGGACTGACCGAACCCAGCAAAGCCAAATAGATTAAAGGTTATTACCAATAAAATGCGAGTAAAACTTTTCATATTCTCAATATTTACTTCCAACTTGTCTTTAATGCACAAGAATAATAAATTATTCAAGTGAAAATTCATCTACTTTAACGAATTATCAAATTTACTTGAAATTTATTCCAACAGCAATAACAAAATTCTGATGTTATCGGACTTGAATACTTGCATCCTAGATTCAGTTCTAACAAAAAAACACTAAGTATTAATAATCAATCTATTGCATTTTTTATAGTCCCAAATCTTGACTTTATTCACTTTGCAAATATCTTCTACTAGTTTTGAATCGGTTTCATTTAAGAATGGATTCATTAGAATAATATGAGGACGCAAGTGTGCAATGCATCTTTTTAGCATATCAGGATCGGCTTTTGCAACGTATACAATATACGGTATTCTAACAGGAGGTTTTGAAAACTCAAAGTTTCTGTTCAAAACGAAAAGTCCAAATTTCAGGTCAGAAATCAAATTAAAATTTATGGCTTCCTCATCATATTTTACAAAACCCACCGGCAAAGAAATTTCAGATTCTAGCTTTCCTTCAGAATAATAAATAAAACGAAGCTCATTTTTAAATCGGGATACATAGATTTCATTATTATTTGAGTTCATTTTTATTGAATCCCAAACATCCACAGAGCTAGCAAACAAAATTCCAGTAAGCAGTAGCAAGATCAGTTGAGAAGATTTTACCTTATCGATTATTAATACAGATATAACAACCGTTAGCAGAACGATAAAATAAGAGATACTTAAGTTCTCAATAA
>JBBEBC010000158.1:0-4613 GCA_040882555.1 Bacteroidia bacterium | reverse complement strand
GATATAACAACCGTTAGCAGAACGATAAAATAAGAGATACTTAAGTTCTCAATAATCAAAACGGAGGACGGTAAGTCAGCGATTAAGTTTGATATATAATTAAGTAGTTCGATTGATAGCATGCATAAGCTCAACAATAATTCTCCTACATATGGAATTGATTGAAACAGCAGAGATAAAAAGCCACTAAAGGAAATGAATGAAGCCAGTGGTATGGCTAAGAGATTGGCTAACAAGAAATAAGTAGGGAATTTCCCAAAAGTGAACAAAGTTATTGGCAAAGTAGCCCATTGAGCCGCACTAGAAATCAATAAACTCATCAATAAAAATTTAATTGGCTGACTACCTAAGCTGCTTAAGTTCTTCATAAGGGTAGCCGATGATAAAATTCCAAAAACTGCCATAAATGATAACAAGAATCCGATATCGCTTGAAATATCTGTGTCGACAATCATAAGAATCAGAGCAGCAGCGAATAATGTGTTAAAAGGTTGATTATGACTTTTAATTGCCAAAGCAATCGAAGCCAAACTTAACATTGTTGCTGCCCTGCAAACTGAAGGACTAAGTCCGGTTAAAAATGCATAAAGCCAAAGAAGTATAATTGTAATGAATGATTTGAAGAATAGATTGGGTTTACCAAAGAAAATCAGCAGAAGAATCATTGATATTCCTTGATGCACCAAACCAACATGTAAGCCGCTAACTGCAAGTAAGTGTATGATGCCACTCTTAGAAAATGACGACTTAAGCTCGGGGTCAAGATTGACTTTATCTCCCAAAAGAAGAGCTCCTGCCAATTCTTTGTCGCTCTCAGGATATTCGGAGTTTCTAATAAAGGCAAAAATGGAATTCCTAAGCCTAACAGATAATCCTCCTAGCTGATTGCTGCCATCTGAAATCAACATCCATTCTTTATTCAAACTAAGAGTTCCAGAATACTTATTATCTAATAACCAATTTCTATAATCAAATAGAGCGTTAGGTTCAGTGTAAGCCGGCAGGTTAACCTGGCCTATTGAATGAAGAATAGCTCCCGGACCGAGATTAGAAATCGAGTCCACGAATTTGCTATTGCATTTCACTTTCGAATTAGACACATACCATTGATTCTGATACTTAAAATGAGTAATGGTAGCATTAAATTTAACAACTCCAGCTTTCGAAAAATTCAGTTCATCTTGAACCTTTAACCTTAATTGAACATTGACTCCTAACAATTCTTTAGGAAACGTATTTTCAACTTGCCTGCCATGTGAAATCGAATTAGATAATCCGGCAATTAGGCAAATGGTAAATAATAATATAATATTCCCACATCGCAGTCGCTTTAGCTGCGATGCTTCAGTTGTGTAGAAAATGATACAGGCAAATGATAAGAGAAAAAGACATAAGCAGAAGGTAACTTCAATGTTTACAAACCCAATCATCTTATATGACTGCAATCCTATGAAATAAGCCAAAGCAATTCTAGCAATCGGATTTAGTTGCCAAAATGAGATTCGTCTATTTAATTTCATTTACAAATAAAAAAAAAGCCCCGCATAGCGAGGCTTTTTTAAACATTTATAAACGTTTAAAATGATTATTCAATTATTTTAAACTCAGTTCTACGATTCAACTGATGCTCATCTTCAGTGCAACTGGTGCACTCGCAATTCACACTTGGTTGACTTTCGCCATAACCTTTGTATGTAAGACGCTTAGGGTCAATATCTCTTAGGGTACAGTATTTAACTACTGACTTAGCTCTATTTTCTGAAAGCTTTTGATTATAAGCCTCATCTCCACGGCAATCTGTATGAGAACCAAACTCTACTTTATAATTAGGGTTGTCAATTAATAATTGAACCATTTTGTCAAGAACAAGAGCTGCATCGGCACGAATGTCCCATTTATTGTAATCGTAGTATATATCAATTACACGCGGACCAGTAGTTCTTTCCAACTCAATTATTTTACCATCGTCACAAGTTCTAATAACATCAGAACAAGGCTTATCAACAGTTGATATTTCTATTGAATTTGTTAATGTTTGATCAAATCTAGCATTAACTGTGAAATTATGTCCTCCTGGAAGACGGAAACGAGCAACACCTACGGCATCAGTTGACGCACTGTCAAGAACACCTGTTTCATTATTTTGAGCATAAACCATAGCTCCAGCAAAAGCACCTTTAGATTCTTTATCCTTAACACATATCTCAGCTGAGATAACTGGGTCTTTGTAAATTACTTCATAAAGTCTGTCAACGCCAGATCTAGTAGAAGATAGATTGCCAACTTTTCCATCAGCATCTAAGTTGAAACTAAAGTCATCTCTAGAAGAATTAATTGGTGACTTCATATTCACAGGTTGTGACCAAGAATCACCTTTCATAGACGATTTGAAAATATCAAGACCTCCCATACCTGCGTGACCATCAGATGAGAAATAAAGTTTTTCATCAAATCCCATTTGAGGCATCATATCACGACCAGCAGTATTGATCATTGGTCCAACATTTTTCGGTTCTCCCCAAGTATCTCCGTTCATTTCTGTTACGTAGATATCAGTTTGACCATAACCACCTGGTCTATCAGAAGAGAAGTATAACTTCTTACCATCAGGACTGAGTGCAGGATGAGCATTAGAATAATCATCACTATTAAAAGGAAATTCTTCGATATTAGTCCACTCACCCTCTAGAAATACAGCTTTGAAGATTTTAAGACTTACCATATTTTCTTCATTCTTCTTAACTCTTCCTTTTGTCTGATTGGTACGAGTGAAATACATCGTTTGACCATCTACCGAAACCGTTGCGAAAGCATCATGATATTCACTGTTAACCCCACCTTTAAGGAAATCAGGAGGTAACCATGCACCTGCTTTATCTTTCTTGGTGTAATACATATCCATGTAAGTCATACCAGAGTATGGATCTTTCATAGCCTTGTCTTCAACAATGGTTTGAGCTGTGAAAACATATCCATAATTGTATGGTGTAGCTCCAAAAGAAGAAGTAAGTCCACTTAATTCGATTGCCTTAATTGAATAAGCACAAGTGTCTAGTTGATTATCGAATTTAGATGGATTATCGCATGCTTCGATAAGACTTTTAACAATTGCATCATCAGGAACTGACTCAGCATATTTTGAAAAAGCAGCTTTAGCTTCACCGTATTTTTGGTTTTGCATTAGCACCTTACCATAGAAAAATTGATCCTCAGGAGTACTACCTTCCATGGCAACTACTTCTCTGTAGGTTTCCTCTGCAGCAGAGAGATTATTCATAAGGCGATATGAGTTAGCCAATTTAGACTTAGCTTCATAAAGAGGTTCCTTATCGATTGACTTCTGATACTGAGTTACTGCTTCAGAATATGCGTAGGCATCGTATTTATTATTTCCCTTATTAAGGAAGTACTTGGCGCCGCATCCACTAAAGAGCAGACCAAGACTTAAGAGAAGAACTGGGTATGTTTTTTTCATAGTGTTGTTTGCTAGATACGGCATTAGAAATAACGTGGGTTTTTAATCTTAACTAACTTTTGAGTAAAATCATATCCTATCATGATTTCATGAGAACCGTTTTGGAACTGTCTGATATCAGATGTGGTATAATCGTATGCATAACCTGCACGCAGGTTAGGAGTAATTTGAAACTGCGCCATACCAACTACAGCGGCATCATATCTATATGAAACACCTAGCCAAAAACGCTCATTGAAGAGGAAGTGTGCGTTGATGTCGGCACTTAATGGAGCTGTAGGCTCGTACTTCATAAGGAAAGAAGGCTTGAAATCAATCGAGTTGCTTAATTTCCAAACATATCCTCCGTTTAAATAAAAATGTCTTCTAAGACCAGCATCAGTGTTATCAACTGTTCTTGAATCGATAGCTATTACACTTGGGATTGATAGACCCAAATAACCACGTTCAGTATAGTAATACATTCCGAAGTCGAATCTAGGAGTCCAAACGCTTTGATTAGCGTTGTAAAGTGGATCACCTGCATCAGGTATATTCTGAAGATCAGAAATATTGAATTGCTGGTTTCTAACTCCCGCTCTAATACCGAAAGAAAGCTGCCCTCCTTTAGTACCGGTTTTAATTCGATAAGAATATGACCCAGAAATATCATTAATCTGAGTAAGACCAATGTTATCGTTAGTAATCATAAAACCTAGTCCCATGTTTTTACCTTTAATTGGACCATCCACCGCTAATAAGTTGGTGCGAGGTGCTCCTGGAAAACTGACCCATTGGCTTCTATGCAATAATGTTGCTCCCCAGTAAGGGTGAGTTCCAGCATAGGCAGGATTCAGAAACAGCCCATTAAACATGTACTGGCTGATCTGTAATTCCTGCTGAGCAAAGCTCGAGAAGGAAAAGGCCAGCAGACCCATAAGTGTAACTATTCTCTTCATTTTATTTGGATTTGATGCAGTTCGTTTTAGTAGTTAAGCGATTATTTTCTTCTTAAGTCAATATATCCGTTTATTATTTCTTTTCCTTCCACATTAAGGTCAACGACGATGAAATACGTACCATCCGGTAAAACGTTACCATTATTTGAAATTCCATCCCAATTATTTAAATATCCGTTAGCACTATAAACCAGATTTCC
>JBBEBC010000157.1:2555-10985 GCA_040882555.1 Bacteroidia bacterium | reverse complement strand
TCACGTTCGTATTTCTTCCATATCATGATTCCATTGTTACTCATCTGGTTTGGATGGAGCAATAGAAAAAGATTTATGGTACGCCGCTAAATTTTTTTGAGAAGGTGATCAATGACCACTTCCAGACCTTTGTCATAGGAAGTGTTATTGGTTACTATGATATCTGACATATCACGGTAAGGTTGCAAATACTGGCGATAGCTTGGCATAACGTGGTTGTGCCATTGGTACATAACAACATCTTCTGGATATCCTCTTTCATCTTTATCACGACGAAGTCGGCGGTTGAGCTTAATATCCTCCTTGGCTTCAATATACACGCGTAGATCGAGTGAGTCTCTAATTTCTTCGTAATGAAAGATAAATAGCCCTTCCATGATGATGATGGGAGCTGGTTCAAGGGAGATTTCCTTAGAATATGTGAGGCATTGTTAAATGTATACTCTTGAACAGTGACTGTTTCACCTCGCATTAAAAGGCGCATGTCGTTGTAAAAAGACTCTCTATGAATGGAGGTTGGAAGATCAAAATTTATTTGACCATTCTCATCTTTTAGTTGACTTTCCTTTGGTAGGTAATAATTGTCCTGAGAAACGACGCATGTTGAGCCTGCAGGTAGTGAGGCTCTCAAATGATTGAGAAAGGAAGTCTTTCCCGATGCACTTCCTCCAGATATTCCAACCAAATAAGGTTTCTTGCTCATCGGGTTGCGAAACTACAACATATGATTTAAAGAAAGTCGGCTTTTTTAATAAAAACAACCTTTGAGTAAAAGTTTGATAGTTAGCTTTTTAAGCTCTAACTGCTAAAGTTTTAACATCAGTGTCAGGTAATATGCTCTGCCATCGGCAGGAATTATTCCCGGACCGGGATAAGATTCTGCCCTTCGGGTGAAGTAAGATTCATTTAATGCATTGTTGGCTGTTAACTGTAAACTCAGCTTTTTCCGCTCATAGCGGAGGGATAAATCCACAATTTGATAGGAAGGAATAAGACCTTCCACCGCTGTGGCGGTTAAAATAGCATTGGTAGCATCTGAAAAATGCTCTGAAGTGTAGGCATACATGGCATTTACATGTATCGCGCGAAAGCGGAAATCAACACCTGACCTGAAAATGAAAGGAGGCACCATTTCCACTTGCTTGTTATTAATGGAAGGATCATCGGAATTGATGTATTTCGCATTGACGTAAGCCAGGTTGGAAAATATACTTAAATCGAACTGCTTTTGATTTGTATCACTCTGAATGATAGCATATTCTAATAAGGATTCAATTCCTAGATTTCGTGCATCAGCAATATTCCCGCGAAAGCGTATGTCATTAAATAAAGGAGCGCCTCCCGATTTCAACACCTGACCAATTTTACCATTGTACGAAATAAAAAAGCCAGTGAGTTCATAACGAAGTTTCTCATTTATTTGACCTCTAATTCCAAGATCAGCAGTATAACCTTCTTCATCACGAATGTTGGGATCTACAACGAAATTCGGGTTTACAATTCTCAGGTCAGAGAAGTTAATTGCCTTATAATTTTGAGAAAAGTTTAAGTAAACATCTGCATTCTTCCCAATAGTATGTTTCAGTCCGATGCCGGCGAGGACAAAACTCCGCTCACGCCTAGTCGTATCGTTAAAGGTACTTTCTGAAATCACATTGCCCGCAAAATCGAAAACATAGCTTTTGTAATAGCCTTCAGAGCCTGTTGAAATATATTCGTATCGGATGCCTGGTGTTATGCTAAACTTGGGACTAATTTTAAAAATATGCTCTGCAAAAAGGGCTGCATTGTAGTTTGGAAATTGATAATCTGAATTTTCAATGTTGTTTGGATTAAGGAAATTGAAGTTTGCATCACTGCCATTGCTTGCATCGCCTTGTCGGGCAATGGTTGTACCCTTATAAAGGCGCATTCCAACAGCTAAAACTTGAATCTGATTCTTAACTTGATACCTATGAATTAAGCGAGTTTCGTTGCCCAGATTTTCAAAACTACCATCAATCAAAGTTCGGTTTCCACCTAAATCAATTACGTTGATTCTCTCTAGGTTTCCAACCGATTTACGGTAGGCGAGAAGTCCGAAGTTTCTGATATTGAGTTCTGTGCGAGAATTAAATTTGTGGGTAATTTGAAGAGCAGCCAAGTTCCAGTCGACAGTAAACCAATTTCTGGCTCTGAACGATTGAGTTGGATCTGTTTCAAATGTTTTGTCTGTTAATCCACCGGCTTGTTGAGCCAAGTAATGCATTTTTGTTAAGTCAAACCGTATTTTCCATTTTTCGGAAATATCGTAACTAGCTGACAAATAAGCATTCACCTGCTCGAAGCCTGAGTTTTGACGGTAGCCATCGCCTCGTTTAAACTGTGTAAAGCCATAGTAATTCAACCTGCCTTTTGCGACAGTGCCCCCAAGACTGTTAAATGAGTTGAAAAATCCCCAAGAACCAACGGTTTGACGGGAAACCAATTCAGCTTTTTTGTTTGTTGGCCCTTGTTTAAATTTAAAATTGAGCAAACCTCCAAACTGAGTTCCATATTGAAGCGAAGCCGCGCCGCGCACCACCTCAATTCGCTCTAATGCTTCAGTTGGTGGAGTGTAGTAGCTTTCAGGATACCCAAGAGCATCAGCAGAAATATCATATCCATTTTGACGAACATTGAAACTTGCAGTACGATTTGGGTTAAGGCCGCGACCGCCAATGCCGAGCTGGAGTCCAGCACCATCACTTTCCCAGATGTTTAGTCCCGTTACTTTTGCAAAGACTTGCCTAGCATTATTGGTGGATAGATTAGCGCTGCTTTCAGAAAGGATGACTACTTCTGACTTTTTTCCTTCATAGATGGCAAAATCTTCAACAGAGCGCAATCTTGATAAGCCATAGGTTTTTTCTCGTTCTTGAAGGACTTCAAATTCATCTAAGTCTTTAGATAAACCCTTGAGGGTGAAATTATAAACTACCGAGTTTTGATCTATTTTAATAAAGGTTGATTCAAGCTTTTTACCAGGAGCAAAGCAGATAAGTTGGTAAGTTCCAGCTTTTAGTTTTTTGAATAGATAACGCCCTTGATTGTCGGTAGAAGCCATCATCTCAGGACTTTTGATGATTATTCCAGCATCTTCAATGGCTTTTCCAGAGGTGTCTGTGACTACACCCGAAATTTCGAAAGTCTGGGCTTCAACATTAAAATGAAGAAGCACGATGACTTGGAAAAGTATGATATGTATTAATCTCATTTTCATATCAATACGGCAAAATCCAAGATTTTCTCGACCAAGTATCTTCTTGTTTCATCAAATCAACATTAGGGTCGATGAGCAGCTTGCTTGGTTGCGCATTTAGTGTAACATACACTTCTGCTCTTACCAGAGGATCAGAAACTCCTTGCCTTTCGTAGTGTTCTCCAAGAAAATGGGCAAACTGAAGAATCATATCAGGTTGAAACGACATTTGCTTTTCCTGATGAGCATTAAGAAACTCACGATTATCTACGATTCCTTCTCTTCCGGTTTTAGAATCTTTTACATAAAACGTAGCATCGCCAGCCTTTTCCATCAGCATCACCCGCCAAGAAAAACGATAACCCTCTTCGGTCCAGAATAGGTTTCCGGGATATAGAAGATATCTCCAAGGAAAGAGAATTTGAAAAAGCAGGTAGCTTACAAAAAGGACTTTGAAAACTGGCGTTATGACGGATTGGCGAAATTGACTTTCCCTCGAAGAGGAAAACACAAACATGCTCCCCAGAAGAGGAATTGCCTTGATTTTTTGCAGCAAGCTTTTATGCCATTCCTCCGAGAAAAAAATTAAGGTCGCTCCAATCATCACCAGTGGAAAAACTCCAATCTGGAAAAGTAATCCAGTGAGAACATGAAAAACTATTACTGTAATGTATGCAAAAGGCCTGCTTGGCTTGTACAGGAGAAGGAATGCGATAGAACAGTCGTAAATCATTCCAAACCAGCTAAATACGTAAGCAGTAGCTGGTAAAGTAAGAAGCGGTCCGATGAGAAATAAATCGTCATGAGCAGGAAGCCAAATTTTTAACGGCATGGCCTGCAAGAGCCAATCAGCATTGATTTTCGCTAAGCCAGCATATAAGTAAACGAGGATGAGTTGGAACTTGAAAATAAAAATGCACCAATACGGGATTTTGGAGTTTTTGTCAGGCTCAGGAATAATGGCAAGCCAAAAACAAACCAGGCTCACGAAATAGTAGTGATTTAGGTAATAGGTGAGATCAATTAGTTCGGTATAGCTGAAAATCAGGAAGAGGCTGATAGCTGAAATTCTGTAAAATCGACCTGTCATCACGCCGATGGCGGAAACAAACATGATTAAATGCAGCAGGTAAAGGAGGGAAGCAGAGCTTTCTGGAATCCAATCGAATCCGAAATAGTGAAAATGAAAGTGAGGCTCAGAATAATGATCTTCTATCCAGCCAAGCAAAACGAAACGCAGGGTGCTAAAAGCCATCAAGAGGCCAAACACCATTCTAAAACTCAGAAATGGAGCTGCCGAAACGGGCTCTTGTAGTTTATTGTTAAAAGTCTGTAAACGCGATTTCAAAGTAGTGATTTAATCTCCGTCTCCGCTTGAATAGGTAATGGCAATGCCGATAAGAGAAGATAAATCACTTTTAAAATTCTTGGTGTTTTTCTGAAGCTCTGTGTGAAGATCAATGAAAGGTGTTGGCTCAGAAAAAAGCAATAAATTCATGTTCGCATCAGGTTCGATAGCATTCAATGAATTATTGATGATGGAAAGTTGGCTTTCAGTTCTTGTAATTAGCTCTTCGCCGCCATCCACTGTCTTTAGGTAAGCCTTGAATCCAGATTCTGAGCTACCGCCCCTCCAAATATTTTCCATAGCTTGGAAATGGGCTTTAATAATTGGGAAGGAGAAGCTGCTGTAATATGCTTCCAAAAGTTCAGGTTCAACGCCGGTTTGCCCGGGTCTTAATCCTAAAGGAAGACCAAGTTTGAAATTTTTGCCACCTTCATAGCTTTTCACAAATTCATTGTAAAGCATTGAGGTAGAGCTTCCTGCATCAGTTCCAGCATTGTTTATGAATTCATTTCTATAAGATGAGCTCCACACATTCTTGATGGAAGAGATACGTTGGGTCAAATCTTCACATAAAGCAAGAAGGTAATTCTTGCGGTTTTCACTTTGGTATCTTGTTGCGAGAGCTTGAAGGGAAATGTTTTGATCAAAAATCAGGTATTGGATACTAAAGAATCCACGTGCATCGCGATTAAAATCATTTAGGTTGTATGAACTTCCAGCAACAACAGCATCAATCTTTGAAGAGCTAACTGGGAAAGTAGCAATTTCTTCAGGTAAGCTTTTCCGAATCCCATCTTCGCCCGCAGGGCCAAAATTAAAAGCGCAAGCACTTTGCCAAGAGATAACTGCCTGTTTCCAGGACTCTTGCAGTGCAATTAGACTGCTAGTATCAGGATTGTTGGCAAAAAGTTCTGCCTTTGAATGAAGTGTTTCAACACCATTCAAACTTTGAGTATAGGCTGGAAATATAATTTCATCAGCATAAAACTCAAGCATGGCTGCCCGATTGAAGTTTGAATCGATATTATTTGGCTTTTCTTTCTCGCAGGAGGCAAGAAGGAGTGCCATAGTTAAGAGTGTGAATATCCTTGCCTTTTTCATCAAAATCATCTTCCTTGTTCAGCTACCCAATTTTTCTTAAAATCTTCAATATCCTGAGAACTAAAGCCGTATATATTTTTCAGTTCAGTAATTACGCTTTGCAATTTCGGCAACTGATTTACAGCATCTGTCACAAAAGTGTAAGACGTGGCTTCCTCACCAACAGGGGCATTCATGAGAACGAGAATTGCATCAATTTGATTGTCGCTAATCATTTTAAACTGTTGAGGAATACTTCTCCATCCAACCATAAATCCCAAACCTTCAGAGTAGGAGTGAAGTCCTGCTGCCATATCAGCATTTGTAGGATTAGTCATACTGAATTTTGCTATTGCTGAGTGGCAATAATTAATGATAGTTGCAGCATTGGCTTTCTCCCAAGCTTCTTGCAAAGCTTTGATTGCTGCATTTCTTTCGTCTTGGTATTCAGACCCGGCAAGAATAGCAATTCGAAGAGTAATAGCTGAATTTCTAAACTGTGTATAAAGCCCATTGCCATCATTTTTATCTCTTCTGGCAGCATAGTTTGCCATATTGATATCAGGCTGTGCTGCATTTGTACTTCCCGAATTAGGGAAACTTGGATTAGCACCAAATAAGGCGATGATTTTATCTACATCTTCAACACGAATTTCAGCATTCATGAAGCTTGTAGCATAATTATACAAAGCTGCTCCATACAATCCTTTATCAATTAATTCGTGTGGTTCTTTGCCTCTTTCGTCAAAAACTCGTCCTTCAAAATAACCACCTTCATTGCTGGTGTCGCCGGGAGTAAATAAACCTCCTGAGCTAGCATCTTGAAGCGACTGGAAATAGCCATCATTGCCTTCAAGAAGGGAGGTGAAGAAATTTGTAGTAAAATCTCTCAATGATGGATTTCCAACATTGAACTTATCAAGCATTTGCTGCTGGGTAACAGTTATTCCTTGAGTTCTTACCGATTCGGCTAAGGCAGCCATTTCGTCAAGTTGATTAACAAAAGCAATAGCATTAACAGCATTTACAGTGTAATCAGGAGATTGATAGCTAGTTCCACTAGGTAAGGAAGGCTTTTCAAATACTTCATCTTTTCCGCATGAGGTAAATGCAAGCGCTAATGTAATAAGTGATACAGATATTTTGGTGTTTTTCATTTTGTCTCAAATTTTATGACGACAAAACTAAGTGCTTATTTTTATTTAGACAAATTCTAAATAAGGATTTTTATAAAATTTTTTAACAAGCTTTTCTTGAATTTAAATATGTGATTATCAGTGATATGTGTTTAAATATCCTGCTTTATGCAGAGAG
Source organism: Bacteroidia bacterium (assembly GCA_040882555.1). GTDB lineage: Bacteria > Bacteroidota > Bacteroidia > M30B66 > M30B66 > M30B66. Next base: position 4,023 of record JBBEBC010000157.1, on the reverse strand, counting down.
TCGGCGGACCTTGTATTGTTGAAAGAGTGGACTAAAAATTTAAAAATCGAAGAGTGTAATTAGTATTTGGCGCTTATTCAAAAATGAATATACGCTCAGCGCTTCCATCGCTGTACAATTTAACCAAGGGCGTATTTTTCTGCTCAAGGGTTTCGCGCCCAAGTAAATCAATAATTTTTACGAGAGTTATATCCACTGCCAAAGGCAATGAATTATCAATACTTGATGTTAACAAGCAGGATGGGTTTGCTGCATTATTGGTATTGAGCGATAATGCATAGGTGTAAATTTCATCGCAAATAGTAAGTGCATCTCCTTCTCCGTTCGTTAAAACGCAAATGCCAATCTTGTTTTCTATATCTATATAAAGATCTGTAGAAACTCCTTGTTCGCCTCCGTTATGACCCCAAAGCAATGTGCTGCTGTTGTTGTGATAAAGCTCTTCCTGATACCAATTCAATCCTTGATATGCATCTAAATCTGGAACTTGTGGTGTAAGCATTTGGTTTATAGATGCTGCCGAAAGTATAGCGTCTGTGCCAAAATGTCCTTCATTAATAAAGGCAATCATGAAATTAGCCATGTCGCTAATATTGCTTCTTAATTGACCACTTGGATAATCAGCAAACCCATAGTGGGGATAAGGAATATAATTGCCAGCCTGGTAACGGTAAGGTCTAACAACATGGGTAGAATCAAAATCGTTAAAAAACCATGATGTTTTAGGCATACATAGCTTTTCAAAGATGTTCTCTTTGCAATATTCATCAAATGGCATTGCACTTACCAATTCTACTAAATAACCATTTAATGCGGTAGCAATGTTCGAGTATTCATATGAAGTTCCCGGAGCCGTTGCTAAAAAATTATCACTGGCACTGTAATCTATTCCAGCGGTGGAAAAATACCTTGCCATGCAATCATCCAATGAAATTGTAGGGTCAGGATTGTCATAATAATTTTCCATTACTGCATAATTATCCTGAATAGACGATGTATGAGTCATTAATTGTCTGAAAGTAAGCTCATCATTTGGGAAACCTGGTATATATAAAGTCCAGGGCAATAAGCTGTTAATTCCATCGTCGAGGTTTATCAAATTATTTTCAACCAATTGCATAGCAGCGGTCCCAGTAAATAACTTAGAAATTGATGCAAGCAAGTATACACTCGTATCTGTTGCTTGAATATTATTTTCTATATCAGCAAATCCATAGGAATTCATCCAAACAATCTTATCATCTTTCACGATAACTGCAGATAGACCGGGCATTCGCTCAATATCCATTTCTTGCATGATATATTCATCCAGCAAAGGGTTAGGGTTTATCTGGCAATTCAATAACTCCATGCTAAAAAGGCACATGAAACATGAAAGTAAAAGGTGTTTGGCGCTTTTATTCATAAATTCCCAATCGAGGTGTTTTAGACAATTATAGAAACAACATAAACGAGCATTTCTACTAAA
>JBBEBC010000157.1:0-2455 GCA_040882555.1 Bacteroidia bacterium | reverse complement strand
ATCTAGAATTTTCTTGATAGTAAATAATAGACTGATGCAATTTTAGAAGAACATTGGAGCTCCATTGAGTCGCATAGTTTCTTTCGCGTTGAGCACCATCACCGGAATTTTTGCTTCGTTGGCGATAATTTCTTGCTCATGAGAGCCGGTAAAAATTTCTAGGAAATCATGATCTTCTTCACTCATAATTAGAATCAGATCTGCACTCTTAGCTGCAGCGAAATCAATCAGTTCTTTATGAAATGCCTTTTTCTTAGGCGTATGAGATGCTGTATACTTACAATCATGATCTTCAAGAAACCTCTTTGCATACATTACATTGTTTTCAATTTTATGTCTAATAAACTCATCACCTGCAGGTTCTGAAACTATATGAAACACACAATCGAATAGTTTTGCTAACTCTGGCACTCTTCCAAGTTTTTGTCGACTTTCAACCTCAAAAGAGAAAGGAAGTATCACTTGTTCAGGTTTGTCATTCTTAGGTAAATCTTGAACCACAACAAATGGAATTTGCTTTCCATGTAAAATAACTTTAATTGCATTACTGCCAGTCCAACGCTGCATTCCATGAATTCCTTTTGTAGCCATTACTACTAGTCCAGCTTTTACTTCATTGGCTAGATCTCCGATACCTGCATGGAAATCTCCAACTCTAACTGTAGCATAGCATTTAATGCCATGTTCAGCAAAGATTCCTTCAGCAAAATTCTCAAGTTTTGAAATAGCTTTCTCTCTTTCGATGGCAATTTCATTTTCTTTTCCAATCAGACTTTTATCAAGAAAGTGTACTAATGTAATCGTAGTTTCTAGAGTTTGCGCATAATTACAAGCATGAGCAATTGCTGCAGGCGTAAAGGGCGAAAAATCTAAAGGCAATAAAATGGTCGGTTTTGCTGATGGAATTTCCATTGTTTCTATTTGTATAATCCTCGGCAAAGTAATAGAAACAGATGTACATTAGCTACTTTTCTAAATAATTGATGAGTAATATCAACGTAGCTAGTCTTAAGGGAAATAAGACAGTAATTAGAGCTTGGACCATGTATGACTGGTCCAATTCAGTATATCAATTAAGTATAACATCAGCAATCCTTCCTGCTTATTATGGAGCGGTTGCTAAAGGCGATGCCAATAGTATGGTGTCTTTTTTTGGTTTTCAAATTGTAAATACCACATTATACGCTTGGGCTGTTTCGGCCTCTTTTCTAATAGTGGCTCTATTTTCTCCTTTACTAGCTTCCATTGCCGATTACACAGGAAGAAGAAAGCTGTTTATGCAGATTTTTACTTGGTTGGGAGCGCTAAGTTGTGCATCACTTTACTTTTTCACTCCCGGGAATCTCGAATTAGGAATCATATCCTTTACCCTAGCAGGCATCGGTTATAGTGGAGGTTTAGTGTTTTATAATGCTTGGCTGCCAGAAATTGCTCCAGCCGGAATGGAAGACAGAATCTCGGCAAGAGGTTACGCACTTGGGTATATTGGAGGCGTTATCTTGCTAATTTTTAACTTGATGATGCTACTCCAGCCTTCTTGGTTTGGGATCGAGCCTGGCGGAATGGCTGCTCGAATAAGTTTTGTTACAGTTGGTGTTTGGTGGCTTGGATTCGCCCAAATAACTTTTGCCTATCTGCCGTCAAGGCTGAGACCTAAAACAGGTATTAGTCATCTTGTAATAAATGGATACAGAGAACTTAAGAAAGTGTTTGATGAATTTCGAAAGCAAAGAGTGTTAAAACTTTTTATTGCTGGCTTTTTCTTCACCATGATGGCTGTTTTAACAGTAATGTATATGGCGGCAAACTTCGGGAAGAAGGAATTAGGTCTTGAAGATGAAGTACTTATTCCAACTATACTTATTATTCAGCTTGTTGGAGTTCTAGGTTCAATAGGTTTCGCTCGATTGTCCGAAAAAATTGGAAATATCAAAGCTTTAATGCTCTCTATTGTTATTTGGATTGGCATCTGTGTTATGGCATATTTTGTAACAGATGCAGCCGGCTTTATGGTTTTGGCTGCAGTTGTTGGTCTTGTTATGGGTGGAGTGCAGGCTTTAGCCCGCTCAACTTATTCGAAACTTTTACCATCGACCAATGACCACGCTGCCTACTACAGTTTTTATGATGTTGCAGAGAAAATGTCTGTCGTTCTAGGCACTTTCTTTTTTGGCTTGCTTGAAATGCTCACCGGTTCTATGCGAGCTTCTATATTATTACTAGGCGGATTATTTATTATCGGATTAATATTCTTTATCGGCATTCGTAAAGAAAAAGTCCTTTTACCAATAAAGAATTAATTTTTTTTGGGCGTGTTCGCCAGAGGCGGCCCGAATATATCGAGGCCTGCTGCCTGCCTGCTGAAGGCAGGCAATCGCTCACGCAGAATAAGGGAATTAATTGAAAGTATTAGTTAGTAGTCCATCTTAATTGCAATTCAAATCGGTTTCACATA
>JBBEBC010000156.1:0-11112 GCA_040882555.1 Bacteroidia bacterium | reverse complement strand
TCTGAAATCTTGCGACACTCGCTGAAAGGCTAGCAAAACCCCATTAATAAATGTTAGTGATGAGGCACCTTCTGAGTTTACAGCCATTTCTGCTACAAAGTTATTGTCAACAACAAAATCTTCGCTCATTTTAATTACGGCACTCCTTACCAATGGATTAAAGCTTAACATCTGATTTCCTGCTAGGTAAAGATTATTTCCTTCAATCGATAAATCGTTACCGCTATAGCTTTGGCCTGATGCAGGATCGCGTAAAAGACCTCCTGCCCAAGATGCATCAGATAGATTTAATGCGCATGCTACATATTCTGTCGTAGTTTGTGTTTGAGTAATAGAACCAGACATATACAGTTTTCCATTATAAATTTTCATTGATCTGGCTGCAAGTGAATATTCAGGAGCTGGATTCCAGGCATTTAATGAATAATCATCTAAATTAAATACAGCTATACGGTTGCGGCTTTCACCATTTACTTGCGTAAAATAACCACTTACAAATAATTTATCATCATGAATCAATAAACGGTCAACCGCAGGATTCGCTAAGCCGCCAAAATTGCCGATACTTTGAATTTCTTCCGTTTGTAAATCATACGCAAATAACAAACCAGTGGATGTCCCATTTATTTGATAATCGAAGCTGGCAGCAAAAAATAGCTTATTGCCAATTTTCACCATATCTCTTAAGTCCATTTCAAAATTGGCTGAATTAAATCCTATAGGCAATAAAGTTCTCTCAGGAAGTTTTAGTGCGAAGAAACTATTGCGAATACTTCTTTGCATTTGATTCATATCGCCATAAATCAGAAGGTTTCCATTTATGTTTTTAATTCCCTCAGGAGCAGATGCAACAGATGAATTCCATGGACTTAATGATCCTGTATTTTTGTCTACTTGAGCTAATTTCTCGCGTGCAGTGCTATTAATTTCTGCGAAAATTCCCGCGAAAATTAGGTTCTGATTCACAATATCTAAACAGGCTACCCTTGGTTGATCTAAAATCACATTGAAATCAGCATTTACTTCGCCTGAATATCTATTCATTTTCACGAGTCCACTTCTTGAAACTCCATTTATAAAAGTAAACCATCCACCGCAGAACAAATCGCTGCCATTTAATTTAAAGTCGTACACTGCAGCATTAAAATTGGCAGCAATGTTCAATAGCTCATTATTGGAAAGGTCGATTTTTGCGAAACTATTTCGAGTGATGCCTGTGATAGTTGAAAATAAGCCTCCCACATAAGCCGTATCTGCATCGATAATAATTCTCTTTACATCTGCATTGGCATCAAGATTTGCCACCAGACTGCCATCAGCTAAGCTGAAAATCCCCAGGTTGTTGATGGGTTGACCTGCAAAAGATGGCAGCTCACCTCCTACTACTAAATTATTTCCATGAACGGCCATACTGCTAACAAACTGGGTAGAACCGTAAATAAAACCCGCATTCCAAGATGGAACAATTTGTTGCGTAGTAATATTGTAGGCTAATAACTGTGCTTGCGTGGCACCAGCAAAACCATTGAATGCGCCTCCAACATAAAGAATTCCATTGTGCAGCAATAAACAACGTATAGATCCTCCGAAGGAGCCATCTTGTGTTAATATAAAATCTTCGTCGAGATTGTTTTCTGCATCAATATGTACAACCCCACGATACTGACCACCTTGATAACTAATTTGACTTCTTACGGCAAGGTACCATCCTCCATTTCCATCAGAAATAACATCATTAATTAGACCATTATCAACATACGGCACTTGCGGGTTTATTTCGGTTCGATTGTCGCCAATGTATCCAATAATGCTTCCTATCTCGTATCCTCCAATAGCAAAATTACCTGTTCCAAAAAGGGTGTCGTTACTTTGCAGAAGCTTTGAGATAGAGCCATTTTCGGCTGCATAGTTTTGAGGATAATGATTCTGAGAATTTACATTATTTAGCGCGGTCAGAACCAAAGAAATACAAAGAATTAAATTCGCTTTTCTCATAAGAACAATGGTGATTAGTAGTTAATGATTGCCATGAATGGTTTGAAAATCAATTTACCTTTAGGGTGATATAAAATTCAACATCGCACAAATGACTAATCAAAAGTAAATCATAGCGCTATTTTTATACTACCACAATAAGGGGATGAGAATGACAGATTACTCATGGGTGAAATGCCTGCATGATTGTACTTTGTACTGCCATATTTTGAAGTAGAATCTGCTATTAATTTCAAGCAATCATGGTCATTGTAAAGGTAAATGAAAGGCTGTTTTCAAGGTATACATGTGCGAATAACTAGTAACGAATAAAACAAATCGAATCGACACTTCTCTTCATTTGTATCGAAGAAATTCTATTAAGTGTAATAAAGACACTAAAAAATTCTGCATCTTTATACCGTGCAGAAATTTACTCGTCTTTTCATCTTTTTCATCCTGCTTCAAAGCAGCGCATTTGCGCAATACATCTCTCGAAGCGAACCTGTTCCCTATGCTTGCCCGGTTATCTGTGCTAGCGGAACATTAACTCTAAAAATTAATCAGATTGAAAATCTTCCTGCAGGAAGCCAAATTGACGCTCTGATGTCAAATGCTGCTTCGTCTTTCGCCACAGGAACCCAAGTGCTGCCTTTTACTCAATATAGCACGAATGCAGGAGCAACATGGCAAAACGGTCCTTATACGTTTACCGCCAACATAAATAACCTTTTCGCACGTATTGTTATCCCTTCAACAACACCTCCAGGTACCAGTTATACTATAAAAATTCAGGCCTCTAATGGCTATATTTCAAACGATTTATTTCAGTGTAGCATCACAAATTTTATTGCTGTAACTCCTTACATAGCTCCTCTTCCACCTATCGTACCCAATACTCAGGGTTTGGGTGCTTGGAATGGTCATGTTTATTCGTGGAATCCCACCACAGGAGCCACATTAAATACTGCCGCTTTGGTTGCTAATCAAGACTTTTTTAATGCTTCTAATTACCAAGGTCATATCATTCGTAATGCGTTAAACTTTGATATTAATTTTATTACTTCAGGTGGCGTGCCAGGCACTTGGAACAATGGAACTAGCATTGGTTGTGGTACATCTTTTAGCCAGAATTTCAGCATTAGAATGCTGCGACAGGAAAATTTCACTCCGGGCTTTTATCAGTTTACCATTCAAGGCGACGATGGAATACGATTTAGTTTAGATGGTGGAGTAACTTGGATTCTCGATAGTTTTATTGAGCAGCAATACGCTAATAGCTTTAAGACAACGGCCACCGCAAATCCTAATGGAATTTGCCTTTCTGGTCCAACTGATTTGGTAGTTGAATATTTCCAGCGACCAGCTGAAGCTAGAATGACTTTCACCGCTACTCAATTGCAAGGTTCAAGTACTACAAATCCAACAGATTTATCGCTATGCGAAGGTGAAAATGGCAGTATAACTGCGGGTTCATCTGTTGCAGGTACAACTTATCAATGGCAGGTTAGCACCGATGGTGGTACAACTTTTAATAATGTGGTGGAAGGAGGTAATTTAAGTGGAACTACTTCCACTACGCTCAATTTTATAAATGTTCCAGCTTCTTACGACTCCTATTTGTATCAATGCCTCATTTCTAATGCCTGTGGGCAAAATGTTCCAACAAATGATGCCTTGCTTTCCGTTCAGTCAAATCCCTCAATTAGCACTCAACCTTTCGATCAAAATTATTGTCCCGGTCAAACTATTGGTTTCAATGTAGAAGCAGATGGCACTGGCTTGATTTATCAGTGGCAAGTTAGCACCGATGGTGGAAACACTTACACGAACATTGCTGCAAATCCACCTTATTCAGGTGTGAATTCTTCAGTGCTTACTATTGTTGGTACTCCAGCTAATTTGGTTGGGGATTTTTACCAACTCATAATTAATGGATGCGGAAACTCCATTACTTCAAGCGAAGCAACTATTCTAGCGGGAGATGTTATTACCATTAATCAACAGCCTCTGCCTGTAACCGTTTGTCAAGGTCAAGCTGCAAGCTTTTCTGTTGATGCCACTGGAGCAACTTCATATCAGTGGCAAGTGGATTCTGGCTCTGGCTTTAATAACATCAATAATGCAAATGGTTATTCAAATGCACAAACGTCTTCGCTTAATTTAATTGGCGCTGCTACTAGTGTGAATGGACTAGCTTATCAATGCATTCTTTCTGGCGGCTGCGCCGGGAATTTAACAACAGTAGAAGTTGTTCTCACTGTTAATCCTAATACCAATATCACAAATCAGCCTACAGACGAAGTTGCTTGCGAAGGAGATAATGTTATTTTTTCCCTCAACGCAAATGGTAGTAGTTTGAACTTTCAATGGCAGGTTTCTACAGATGGAGGTGCTTCCTTTTCTAATATTGTTAACGCTCCTCCATACTCAGGCGCTACAACAAGTAGTTTAACCGTCACCACACCCAGCATGGCAGACGAAGTAAATATTTATCGGTGTGAAGTGGATGGAATATGCGGTAGTGCGCAGCTATCGAACGAAGTTCAATTTCAAATAACAGCTTCCCCTCAGGTTACTTTACAACCTATAAATCAATCCGCCTGTGAAGGCGAAACGGTTAGTTTTACATCTGATATTTCTGGAAACCCTCAATTTCAATGGATGATTAGTACCGATGAAGGTGCAACATTTACTCAATTGAATAACGGTAATGGAGTTTCAGGTGCTAATACGAATGTTCTTACTATCAATTCCTTAAGCATTGATTTGAATAATGCTCAATTCATGCTTTCAGCAGAAGCCTGCAATAATTCTGCAAGCTCAACTCCAGCAATATTAACCGTAAGTCCTTTACCAACGGTAGAACTCCTTTTAGTTCCACCACCAGTTTGCCCGGGTGAAGATGTTCAAATAAGCGTTGAAGCCCAGAATGAATTAACCATTCAATGGCAAGTGAATACTGGACTAGGCTGGAATAATGTGTTTAATAGTGGGACGTATTCAGGAAGTAATACAGAAACGCTATCCATAAATAATATACCTGCCTCACTACAAAATGCACTGTATCGTGCCGAGGTGAATAGCACCTGTGGAGCTCCCGTTGTTAGTGAAGAAGCACTTCTTTTTTTGAATGGAATTCCTCTTTTAATAGCCTCTCCCCTTTCTCAGGTTGCCTGTTCTGGCGGAGCTGTCAGTTTTCAAACTGTTGCTCAGGGCGAAGGGATTGATTTTCAATGGCAGCAGCTTAACGAAGATGGTAGCTTTACTGATTTGCAGGATGAAGGATTTTTATCGGGCACTTCTACTCCTGTTATGCAAGCTGAAGCAGTAACGGAACTAAATAATTTGATAATCAGATGTGTAATTTCTGGCTGTGGTGATGTAATTGAAACAGATACCGCAAGGTTGGTCATTTATCAAAATGATCCGGTGTATATTCCAAATGCCTTTACTCCTGATACTGATCCAATAAACGATAAATTTCAAATTTTCACCACGGGAGAACCAACCATAGATGCAGCTATCTTCAATCGATGGGGAGAGTTAGTCTATGCTTGGACAAAAATCGAAGATGGCTGGGATGGGACTTTTCTTGGTATAGACGTCCAAGAGGGAATTTATGTATATCGAGTCAAAGTCACCACTCAATGTGAGCAAAGAACCTCCATGGGAACAATTACTTTATTAAGGTAGCTTACTAAACCTCTCCAACGTGCTTTCTTACTGATCTATCCCTTGAAAGCATCTTTCAAGTAAATCATCAACTTAAATAATTTGTTGTTAGTCCAACGAGGATTGAATAGGTTTGACCTTTAAACTATGATTATGCGAAAAATCCTTTTTCTTCTCCTGATTACAGGAATTCCAATTAATTCGATTGCTCAAGAGTTGTTATCAATAGATGACATTTTTAAGCGTGCAGATTTAAATCCAAAATATCAAAGAGGTATTGATTGGATTCCGAATTCAAATAACTATTGTTTCAGCAACGACGACAGATCTTTATACTTAAGTTTCAACGTTTCAGGTAATAAAGTTGATACGTTGTTTAGACCCGAGGATTTATTGAGTGGATTGAAAAAGATTCCTTCTATTCATTGGATAGACAAATCACGAATTACATTTGAGGATAAGGGTATTACCTATTTCTACAATCTGGATGATAAAAAAGGAGTGTATAAAAAATGGGAACAGAATGATGCTGAGTCTATTGAATTACATGATAATTCAGAGAATATAGCTTATGTGAAGGATAAAAATCTCTTTATTTATTCAAAAGGAAAGAGCCTGCAGATAAGCAAAGATGGTGGTCAAGGAATCGTTTATGCAAGTGCGGTACACAGGCAGGAATTTGGAATTACAAAAGGAACTTTTTGGAGCCCTTCGGGCGATAAACTCGCATTCTATCGCATGGATGAATCAATGGTAACTGATTATCCACTCGTATCGCTCGAATCAAGTCCTGCAAAAGAAACTCCTTTTAAATATCCAATGGCAGGACAAACCAGTCATCAGGTCAGTCTTGGAGTTTATGATATCATTTCGGGTAAAACTATTTATGTTAAAACAGAAGGCCCAGACGATCATTACCTTACAAACATAGCTTGGTCGCCCGACGAAAAGTTCATTCTGATTGCAGAGCTTAATCGCGATCAAAACAAAATGAAACTAAATCAGTATGCAGTATCTGATGGATCATTTGTAAAGACACTATTTATTGAGGAAGATCCTCAGTGGGTAGAACCTGAAAATCCTGCCCTTTTCGTAAATGGTTTTAAAGACCAATTTTTATGGCAGAGTGAAAGAAATGGCTTTAATCATCTGTATCTATGCAATCTCGATGGAAAAATGATTCGTCATTTCGATATTGGTAAAGAGGTAGTTACTGAGGTTTTGGGTATGGACCCTGCTGGTAATTCGGTCTTTGTAATGGTAACGGCTAATAGCGGACTTGATCGTCAGTGCCTTCGCATAGATTTGAATGGTAAAAGCCAAACTATTAGCCAAGGTTCGGGCGTTCACAGCATGAGCTGGAATAGCATGTTTAGCTATTATATTGATACGTTTACAAACCTTGAAACTCCTGGGAAAGTTAGTTTGAATGATTCAAAAGGAGCAGAAATTAAAGTGATATCAGAAGCATCTGACCCAATTGCAATGCAAGCTTTGCCAAAGCCAGTTCTTGTTCAGGTAAAAGCTAAAGATGGAACAGTATTGAATGGTCGCTTATTCAAACCTTTGAATATCAAGGAAGGAAAACAGTATCCAGTCATAATATATGTTTATGGAGGTCCACATGCTCAAATGGTTACCAACCGTTGGTTAGGAGGCGGAAATCTTTGGATGAGCTGGATGGCTTCTCAAGGTTTTGGAGTTTTTACCTTAGATAATAGAGGTTCAGCCGATAGAGGATTGGAGTTTGAGCAAGTGATTCATAATCAGCTTGGTGTTGCAGAAATGGAAGATCAAATGCTTGGAGTTGACTATTTAAAATCTCTTAAATGGGTAGATCAAGGAAGAATCGGGGTTCATGGTTGGAGTTTTGGCGGGTTTATGACTACTTCCTTGCTTTGCAAGTATCCGGGCGTTTTTAAAGCAGGTGTAGCAGGTGGCCCGGTAATCGACTGGAAACTTTATGAAGTAATGTATACCGAAAGGTATATGGATACTCCTGCTACCAATTCTGAAGGGTATGAACAGGCTAATTTGCTGAATGTAGCTAAGGATTTGAAAGACAGGTTAATGCTTATCCATGGAACTATTGACAATGTTGTGGTTTGGCAACATTCACAGTTAATGGTTAAAGCCTGTGTCGACAATGATGTATTGATTGATTACATGATTTATCCAGGCCATGAGCATAATGTTCGTGGAAAAGACCGACTGCATTTGTACAAGACGATTTCGAGGCATTTGATGGAGAATTTAGAAGAGATAGAGTATTAACCAGTCTATTTAACTGATTAACAGGATTTTAAATTCAAATGAATAGAATTATATTGAAGTTTGTTTCTGCTTTGACAAGCTATTAACAATTAGAATGTTAATTATTTCCATTCTCATTAAGCACAAATCATTTTTTTATTTAACTTTGCGCTCCTGTAAAAAGAAGAAATATATACACATGGCATTAGCGTCAGAAGCAAAAAAAGAAATCTTCGCCAAATTTGGTGGATCTGAAACAAACACAGGCTCTACAGAAGCTCAAATAGCGATGTTCTCTAAAAGAATATCTGATTTGACAGAGCACCTTAAGTTAAACCGCAAAGACTTTGGAACACAACGTTCGCTTATACGTCTTGTAGGAAAGCGCAGAAGCATGTTGGACTATCTAAAAGGTCGCGACATTGAAAAATACCGGGAACTCATTAAAGAGTTAGGTCTCCGGAAGTAATGAATTAAAAAGGCAATCTAGGATTGCCTTTTTCTTTTTTTAAGCAACATTTATATCACAACAAAGATGAAACTCGGAATCAGTAAAACATTTACGATGCCTGATGGTCAAGAGATAACTCTCGAAACTGGAAAGCTCGCTAAGCAGGCACACGGCTCTGCTTTAATCCGCATGGGCGGAACAATGCTATTAGCAACAGTTGTTAGTAATGAAGGAGCAAAAGATGGCGTTGACTTTCTTCCTTTAACAGTTGAATACCAAGAAAAATATGCATCCACAGGACGTTTTCCTGGTGGATTTTTTAAGCGTGAAGCCAGACCAACGGAAAACGAAATATTAACTTCGCGTTTAGTAGATAGAGCACTTCGTCCTCTTTTTCCAGATGATTATCATTCTGATACTCAAATGATGATTATGTTAATCTCTTCTGATCGCAAGCAATTACCTGATTCACTAGCTTGTTTGGCAGCATCTGCTGCTCTTGCAGTAAGTGACATTCCATTTCACGGTCCAGTTTCTGAAGTGAGAGTTGCCAGAATTGATGGAAAATATGAAGTAAATCCAACTATCGAGGCATTAGCAAAAGCTGACATCGATATCATGGTTGCTGCCACTATGGACAGCGTTGTGATGGTTGAAGGTGAAATGAAAGAAGTTTCAGAAGCTGATATGCTTGATGCCATTAAAATTGCACACGAGTCAATCAAAGTGCAGATCAATGCAATTAATTCATTAGCTGCGGAAGTTGCTACAGCTGCTACAAAAAGAGAATACAGTCATGAAACTCATGATGAAGCTCTTCGTGCAGCAATCATGGAAGCTTGTTTCAATGACTGTTATGCGGTTGCGAAGGCTGGAAACCCAAATAAGAAAGAAAGAAGTAATGCTTTCAAAGCTATAAAGAATGCTTATCTCGAAAAGCTTACTGAAGAAGAATTAATTGAGCAGATTGCTCATATCCATGTTTATTTTCATGACGTAGAGAAAAAAGCTGTTCGCAAAGCTATTCTTGATGATAAGATTCGTCTTGATGGTCGCGGATTAACTGATATTCGTCCAATTTGGTGCGAGGTTGATTTTCTTCCTTACGCTCACGGTTCTGCCATCTTTACTAGAGGTGAAACTCAGTCTTTAACTACCGTGACTCTAGGTACTAAAATGGATGAGCAAATTATTGATGGAGCTGTAATTGAAGGAAAGAATAACTTCTTACTTCACTATAACTTCCCTTCTTTCTCAACTGGAGAGGCTCGTCCAAACAGAGGAACTTCAAGAAGAGAAATTGGTCATGGTAACTTGGCTTTAAGAGCTTTGAAACCGATGCTTCCCTCCTCTTCAGAGAATCCATACACCATTCGTGTGGTATCTGATATTCTTGAATCGAATGGTTCGTCTTCAATGGCTACAGTTTGTGCAGGTACACTTGCACTTATGGATGCTGGAGTTAAAATAAAGAAGCCTGTTTCGGGAATTGCTATGGGTTTAATTACTGATGATGGTAGTAACTACGCAGTATTGAGCGACATTCTTGGTGATGAAGATCACTTGGGCGATATGGACTTTAAAGTTACAGGAACTGCAGATGGAATCACTGCTTGTCAGATGGACATTAAAGTTAAAGGTCTTTCTTACGAGATCATGCTTAATGCCTTAAATCAGGCAAAAGCAGGAAGATTACATATTCTTGGAGAAATGAATAAAGTTCTTCAAACTCCTCGTGAGGATTATAAGCCTCATGCACCACGTATTGTTGAAATGCGCATTGCAAAAGAGTTTATTGGAGCTGTTATAGGACCTGGTGGAAAGATAATCCAGGAAATGCAGAAGGAAACCAATACGGTTATCACTATTGAAGAAGTAAATGAGCAAGGTATTGTTCAGATTTCATCTTCAAATAAGGAAAGTATTGATAAGGCAATGGCACGTATTCGTGCGATTACTGCAACGCCAGAAGTTGGAGAAGTTTATTCTGGTAAGGTGAAGTCAATTGTACCTTTTGGTGCTTTCGTAGAAATTATTCCAGGCAAAGACGGACTTCTTCATATTTCAGAAGTTGAATGGAGACGTTTAGAAAATCTAGATGGTGTTCTTAAAGAAGGCGATATTATTGATGTTAAATTAATTGAAGTTGATAAGAAGACCGGAAAATTGAAGCTTAGTCGCAAAGTGCTTTTACCAAAGCCAGAAACTGCGAACTAATTCGTTCTAAATATAAAATCGAAAGGCTGCTCATTAGGGCAGCCTTTTTTTATTACAATTTAGTGGGAACTGGAGTTTCTACAACCTTAAAAAGTACTATTATGATTCAGTATTTATAAAATATCATAGCAATTTCTAAATAAGGAATTAAGCCTAGATAAAACAGAATAACACTAAATTTCAGTTAAATCCATCTAAATAAACATACTATTTTAATTGATAACTTCATAACTTACTTCGTAATCAAAATACATTGAAAGCTTAATAACTTGAGTAAGTCCAGAATTAGAGTCATCTACATATTTAAAGAATAACCCTATATCTGTTTGATCATTTATTATAAAAGGGGCTAGTTGCAACCCTTTTGATTTTGAGTTAAACCTCGTACCATTAGCAGTTATAATATAAGAAGAGAAATCACCAGAATCTTCTGCAAAATCTAAAGTTTCACCCAAACTATTCTCCAAATAAAGTCTTATAATAAAAATATTGAAGTAGGCACTTAATTAATATTTGATTTATTGAGATACGGTTTCGCTATG
>JBBEBC010000155.1:0-11276 GCA_040882555.1 Bacteroidia bacterium | reverse complement strand
AAATTGTTGAAAACATTGCAGAAGAGGTAAAAGAGGCTGTCGCAACTGTTGCTGAAACTATTGAAGAAGCGAAAGAGCTTGTTGTTGCTGCTATTACTTCTAATAAAGATGAGGATGAGGATGAAGTGGAAGAACATAACGAAGAGCACGACGAAGATTTGGAGGATCAGATTGCCTGGGATGAACTTTCAAGGGAAGAATTAAAAGATAAATTTCTCGAATGCCTAGATAATGTTGGAGCACGTGACGTCCGCAATAAGGTTAACAAAATAAGAGACGCCTACAGAAAGGTAAAAGACGAGGAAACAAAAACCAAAAGAGAGAGATACCTCGAGAATGGTGGTGTTGAAGAAGACTTTGAACTACCGTTCGATGAAGTGGATCAAGCTTATCAAGATGCTAACAAGAAATTCAGAGATTTAAGAGCCAAGGTCCGCGAGAATAGAGAAAAGGAACTTGAGAAAAACCTCGAAATGAGGGAAGGTCTTATCAACGAGTTAAAATCTTTGTTAGACGACGCCAATGATATCCCAAAGAAATTTGAAAAGCTCCATGATATTGAGAAAAACTGGAGAGCTATTGGCCACGTTCCTCAACTAAGAGCTGAAGAACTTTGGACGAACTTCCGTTTTCATCGTCAGAATTTCTACGATTTAATTCATATCAACAATGAGTTACGTGAACTAGATCATCGTAAAAATCTTGAGCTTAAAACAGAACTATGTGAGAAAGCGGAAGCATTAATATTGAATGAATCGATTCGTGAATCGCTTGATGTATATAAGGTGCTGCATAATCAATGGAAAGAAATTGGTCATGTAGCAAAAGATGTGAATGAAACCATTTGGGAAAGATTCAAAATGGCTGGCGATCGTCTTTATGAGAGAAGAAGAGAATACATTGAATCTCAGGAATCTGTATACGCCGAAAACCTTGATAAGAAGAAAGACATCATAGCTAAGACCAAAGAGCTTATGACAGATCTTCCTTTCGAGATACATGCAAAATGGCAAGAAGCTTCTGATCAATTTGCGGCTCAAATGGAAGAGTGGAAGAAGGCAGGCTTCGCTTCCCGAAAAGAGAATGAAGAAGTTTGGAAAGAATTTAAAGCCCTTCGTGAGGATTTTTACAATCAGAAAGAAACATTCTATAAAGACCTCAGAAATGCTCAGAATGATAATTATAAGGTGAAGGTTGATTTGTGCATGAAGGCTGAGGAGCTTAAGGAAAGTACAGAATGGAAGAAAACAGGCGAAGTCCTAAAAGAGCTTCAGGAGCAATGGAAAAAAAGTGGGCCTGTTGCAAAGAAGCATAGCGACAAACTTTGGAAGAGATTCAGAACTGCTTGTGATGAATTCTTTAATCAACGTAAAGAGCACTTCTCTGAAATGAGTGGTGAGCAGGATGAAAACCTGAAGAAGAAAGAAGATCTCATTGCCCGCATCCAAGCTTACGAACATGCAGAAGATGGTAACGAAACTTTTGAAATTCTAAAAGGCTTCCAGAATGAGTGGATTGAAATTGGCCATGTTCCAATCAAACAGAAAGATAAAATTCAAAAAAACTATCGCACTGCTATTGATGCTCAATTTTCAAAACTGAAATCTGTGAGTGCCGATACACGCAAAGAGGCATTCAGAGCTCAGGTTAAGACTTTATCATCCGACAAAGGAGGAAAAGACAAGCTTCAATATCAACGTAATGTTGTTCAGGATAAGATTAAGCGACTTCAAAGTGATGTTCAAACGCTGGAAAATAACATCGGCTTCTTCGGCAATTCTAAATCAAAGGCTGCTGAAGAAATGAAGCGTGATATTGAGAAAAAGATATCTAAAGCGAAAGAAGAAATTGGTCAGTTAAAAGATCAACTTAAAATAATAAGAGAAAACTAATTTTTTTACCCTGCTTCAGTTGAATCGGGGCTAACTTATTATTCACGCTGATGGGTTGTGTATTAGCACAACTTATAGTCTATCGTATTTTTTCCCTTCACATCCTCGGTATGGGCTGTTAAGCCTTGCCATAAATTATAATTTATATTTGCCTGTTTCGCTTTTATGAGAAAATGCGCTGGAAATAGAGCTTACCTATGGACTTCTGATACTTGGATTGGGTGTTACTTTACCTTAAATCAGCTTTTCATCCTTGCATTAATTTCAGTTGCTATAAGTGCTTGTACTCAGAAACGCGACTTGAGTCAAAACTCAGTTATTGTGCATTTCTTGGCTGAGCCTTCGGGACTACACCCTACCAATGATCACAATGCTTACACATCAGCGATTTTTCAATGCACACAAAAACGGCTTGTAACACTCGACCTTCAAAGTGGAGATTTTGTTCCTGATGTCCTTACCAAAATTCCTCAAATCTTAAGTGACAGTATGTCTTACTCATGCGAAATCCGCAAGGATTTGCGCTGGGATAATGGCGATTTACTTTCTTTAAATGATATCCTTTTTACCTTCAAAGTGATGGTTTGCCCTTGCGTAAATAACGCAGAACTCAAATCATTCTTTGGAAATTTAACTGGGGTCACTGCTTCTGATAGTCTTGATGATCAATTTGTTATAAAACTGAAGGAAAGGTATTTCGACAATCTGCTTTTGCTGAGTGAGGTTGTTATTCTCCAGGAAAAGTTTCACGACCCAAAACTTAATCTTAGGAATATTTCATTCTCAGAGATGAAATCAGATTCTTTGTCTGATAATCAATCTAAGATTGTAGATGATTTCTGTAAGAAATTCAATTCTGCCGACCTCGGTAGAATACCGTCAAAAATGAATGGCCTGGGACCCTATAAAGTTCAGGATTGGCAAGCTGGAGGATACATTACCTTAGTAAGAAAGCCGCAGCACTCTCCAGATTCAAGTAAAATTGAAAAAGAAAAAGCCTACCCAGAGAAGATTATTTTCAAGGTTATCAGAGATATGGAACCAACAGTTCTTGCCTTAAAAAAGCAGGAAATAGATTTTTCATCCGAGCTTTCATCTGTTGCCCTCGATAAGCTAAAGAAGAAGGATTACTTCAATGAAAACTATCAAGCAGAGGCAATTGAATCATTCACTTTCACCTATCTGGGAATGAATATGCGCCCTGAAGGCGGAAGAGTTCCTTATTTTACTGATGTGCGAGTTCGCAAAGCTTTGGCTTTTGTTATTCCAACAGACGAAATCATTCATGTTATCGCAAAAGGACAAGGGCGGCGTATCGGAGGATTTATTCTTCCCGCACAACCTGATTTTGATCCTGAAATCCCTATTATTTCTTTAGACCATAAAAAAGCATCAAACCTACTCGATGACGCTGGCTGGAAAGACACCGACGGAGATAATGTAAGAGATAAACTCATCCGCGGAAAACGCGAACCACTAGCATTTAAATTAAGCTATATGTTATCTCCTGTGACCAAAGACTTAGTGCTAATGATTCGCAATGAGGCAAAAAAGGTGGGTATAGATGTGCAACCCGATCCCATGGAATTCTCTTATTTCTATCAACAAGCCTTTGCTCATGAATTTGATGCAATGCTCGGAGCATGGTCTAAATCAGCACGCCCCGACGACCCTCGTCAATTATGGCATTCTGAAAGCTGGTCCACCCACGGAGCAAACTTTACCGGTTTTGGAAATGCCTATACCGATTCACTGATTGAAGAAACAAACAGAGAGCTTAATCCAAAAAGAAGAGCGCTTATGATGCACCTTCTACAAGATGAGGTTTTTAAGCAACAGCCTTATATCTTTCTTTTTAATGCAACAAGAAAAGTCGCTCTGCACAGGCGTTTTGGTGATGTTAACCTATCGTCAGAACGGCCACATGTTACATTTCCATCCTTACTTTTAGAGCCTAACTGGGGTACTAGCACTGCCGATCATCCCTAATAAATAAATCATTCTCCCTGTTTATCATTCTTTAAGCAAGCATCTTATTACTTTTGTTTCCTTGTTATGGGATTAAAATCACTTCTTGCCAAACCACTTGCTTATTTCACCGCCTCTCGAATTAGAAAGGCGGCTGCTAATCCTGCTGTTTCGCAGGAGATGGTTTTTAAAAAACTAATCGAGAAAGGCAGAAAAACTGCTTTCGGCAAGGATCATCGTTTTGATGAGATTAAAACATATGACGATTTCCGTCAGAAAGTTCCTGTTAGAGACTATGAAGCGCTGAAACAATACATCGAAAGAGCAACTCGTGGTGAAAAAGATGTGCTTTGGCCGGGTAAACCAATCTATTTTTGTAAAACTTCAGGCACCACATCAGGCACTAAATATATTCCAATCACCTCTGATTCAATTCATAATCATATTGATTCAGCTCGAAATGCTTTATTGCTTTATATCTTTGAAACAGGCAATTCTGATTTTCTAAATGGCAAATTGATATTCCTTTCAGGCAGCCCTGAATTGCAAGAAATTTCCGGAATCCCCTTGGGAAGACTAAGTGGGATAGTTAACCATCATATACCAAGTTATCTTAAAAAGGATCAAATGCCCAGTTACGAGACAAATTGTATTGATGACTGGGAATTGAAAGTGAATAAGGTAGCCGATGAAACTATTAAAAAAGACATGACGCTTATTTCGGGCATACCTTCTTGGGTTCAGATGTATTTTGAGGTTTTGCAAGAGAAAACAGGAGGCAAAGCTATAAAAGACATTTTTCCGAATTTTTCAGTTTTTGTTTATGGAGGTGTTAATTACGAGCCTTATAGATCTCGTTTTGAAAAACTCATAGGCAAAAGTGTTGATTCAATTGAAACGTTTCCAGCTTCAGAGGGCTTTATAGCCTATCAGGATAAATATCCATCAGAGGGATTATTGCTAATCACAGATTCAGGAATCTTCTACGAATTCATTCCAATGGATGAGTTTTATGATGAAAACCCTACCAGGATTTCATTGAAAGATGTGGAACTTGATAAGAATTATGTCCTGATAATGAGCACGAATGCAGGTCTTTGGGGATATAATATTGGAGATACCGTTAAGTTTGTGAGTAAGAACCCATACAGACTAATTGTTTCAGGTAGAGTAAAGCATTTTATTTCAGCATTCGGAGAACATGTTATTGCCGAAGAAGTTGAACAAGCTCTTAAAGATGCTGCTCTAGGTGAGGTGATAGAAATTTCTGAATTTACCGTTGCTCCGCAAGTAAACCCAGAAACTGGTTTACCTTATCATGAATGGTTTATTGAATTTAGAACCAAACCAAAAGACCCACAGAAATTCAGGTTAAAAATTGACACTGCCCTTCAGAAAAAGAATATTTATTATAAAGATTTGATAAGTGGGAATGTCTTAAAGCCATTGGTAATAAGGTGCGTAGGCGAAGACTCTTTTGTAAAATACATGAAATCACAAGGTAAACTTGGAGGTCAGAATAAAGTGCCGAGATTAAGTAACGATAGAAAAATTGCGGATGAATTATCTAAATCAGTAGTTGAATCCTGGTTTTAATGCTTCTGGCACTTTTGTTGCAAACACCGAAACCCGCGGCATCAAAAAACATGAAAAAAAATAAACTTCTCATAGTATTAGTCTTAGGCCTTATGGCTTTTAGTTCATGTACTGAAACCGATCCCGTTGATCCCGACGTTGACCCTAGAGATAAATTCCTTGGAACGTGGAATGTTCAGGAAAATATAGACGGTCAGGTTTCCGGAGCTTATCAAAGCGAAATTACTAATGATCAGGGAAATACCTCTAGAATCAGAATTGGAAACATCTATAATCTAGGGGCTGCAACTGGCGTTAACGCTCTAGTTGCTGGAAACTCACTCGATATTAATAGTCAATCTGTTACAGGAGTAACAATTGTTGGAACAGGCTTATTCGCAAATTCTGGTTTTACTCTAAATTACACAGCTAATGATGGTGCCCAAAGCAACATTGTTCAAGCAATTTATACACGCTAATATCTATTCTTATATGAAATCTAAAGTTCTCTTACCTGCAGTTTTAATTGCCTTTGTTTTAAGTTTAGGGTCATCATGCGCTCGTAGAAGCGTTACACGAGTTGCTCCTGATAAAGTAATCGACCTGAGCGGCAAATGGAATGAAACCGATGCTCGCCTAGCGGCGGAAACGCTTACTAGTCAAGTTCTAACCGGCGATTGGCTAGGCAACTTTACTGCTGCAAAGCAAAAGAAACCTACAGTAATTGTTGGCTTAATTAGAAACAACAGCCATGAACACATGGACACTGAAATTTTTACAAAAGACATTGAACGTGCTTTCATCAAAAGTACCATGGTTAGATTGGTTCAGGCGGGAGAAAAAAGAAATGAATTACGCGGTGAACGGGCTGATCAACAGGATTTTTCTTCTGAATCTACAATGAAGAAATTTGGCAGAGAGCTTGGAGCTGATTATATGATGCAAGGAACGGTTAAGTCGATAGTTGATGGATACGGAAAAGAAAAAACCACCTTTTGGCAAATTGACCTTGAACTTGCTGACCTTGAAACAAACGAAATTGTTTGGATAGGCGACTACAAAGGAAAAAAGTATATTGTTAATTAATCTAAGCTATTCTAGAATCATTGAGATGGCTTAAGTTATATGGCTTTGTATTCTCTATTCTTTTCATTTTTAGCTTTTCGGCCTGCGCTCCCTATTACGTAAAACACCAACAGTTTTTCGCTTTTATAAGAACCGAGCAATATACTCAGGCTGAGCAAGTTATAGCATCATCTAAGAAAGCTAAGAAAAAGAGAAATCGCCTCCTGTATCTTCTGGAGCGCGGACATGTTAGCTTTTTACTTGGCAAATACAAAGAGAGTTCAGTTTTCTTTTTGGAGGCTGACATGCTCTCCGAGGCCCTCAGAAAGGAGTTCGGCACCGAAGTGCTAGCATATATCATCAACCCAAATGTTCGTCCTTACAGAGCCGAGTCGTTTGAACTTGTAATGATGCATTATTATCATGCTCTTGCTTTTGTTGAGCTTGGTAATTATGAATCAGCTTTAGTAGAATGCCGACGCATGAACTTATTGCTTGAAAATCTTGCTGAAAAAGGGGAGAAAAAACGTAAATACACAAAAGATGCTTTTGGTCATCAACTCATGGCAAGCATTTACGAAGTAACAGGCGATTACAATAATGCTTTTATTGCCTACAGAAATGCTCTAGAAGTTTATGAAACTGAATATACTGAGTTGTTTCAAACCAAAATCCCAGAACAGCTGAAGCGCGATTTGATTAATTCTGCTGAAAAAACTGGATTCAGAGCTGAAGCAGAAATGTTCCGTAAGAAGTTTGCTTTACAAGGCCTTGAACCTTCAAGGGATGATAAACCTGAGCTGGTTTTATTTCTTGAGTATGGCTGGGGTGCTTTCAAAGAATCGGCATCATTTGATTTTGTCTTTTCCCAGACAAATGATATGATAAACTTTGTTAACCCAACTACTGGTTTAAGCTATTCATATCCTGCCAGTTCTGTTTCACGTTCAGACATTAGTAATCTTTCTGCAGTGAACGTTTTTCGTGTTGCCTTTCCAAGATATGTGCGCTCTCCTGCTTTGTTTCAAACAAACCAAGTGCGGGTAAATGGCACATTAATTCAAACTGATCTTATTCAACCTCTTAGCGAAATTGCTTCACAAAGCTTAAGAGATAGATTTGCAAAAGAAATGGGTGAAGCACTATTAAGGTTTGCCCTTAAAAAAGCGACTGAGTATGCCTTGAGAAAAGAAAATAGTAACGCCGGAGCAATTCTTGGCATCACTAACGCCTTCACAGAGCAGGCTGATACACGAAACTGGCAAACTCTTCCTGATAATATCCATTACCTAAGAATTCCTCTATCTGAAGGCTTAAATACAATTAGCATAAAATCCAAAACCCTCAATGGGAAAGAAAGGAATGATGTAATTTCTGTTGATGCAAAGTCAAAACGCAAATACATTCGAAGCCTTAGAATCATTACCTCCAAAGAGTAAGGTAGCCTTTTCTAAACTCTGTATCTCCATCAATTCTTATCAGATAGAAATAAGTTCCTTCAGGCAACTGATCACCATATAAAGGAGATCCTGTATTTACCTGACCTTCCCAATCATTCTGATAATTCTCATCTTCAAATACTAGGACTCCCCTCCTATCGAAAACACTTAGATTAACCTGCTTATCAGGATTGTGCTCTACAACAAACTTGTCGAAAACCCCATCTGAGTTTGGAGAGAATCCTTCAGGAATAAATACAAAGTTCGCTGCTCCAGCACAATCAGGATTACTTTCATCATAAATAGTGACTGTTACAAGCGACGAATCACTGCAAAAGCCATTAGAAATTCTCCATCGCAAATTGAAACTTCCTGCTTGCTCGGTGATAAAGGCTGAGTTCTCGAAGAAAGGCTCCAGCACAGTTGCTTTATTTGATAATACAATCCATTCAGGATCTCCAAAAACTGGAGTTTCAGCCTGAAGGAAAATAGTATCTCCAAGACAACCAAATAAATCAGGACCTCCATCAGCATCAGGTTTATCAAGCATATCAATAAATACAGTATCTCTTAAGATACAGGCACCATTTGTTACACTCCAGATTAAGCCTTTAAAACCAGTTGAGGTTGCAAGAAATCCACTTGTTGGACTGTTGGCATTGCTAAAGAAGCCACTTGCAAGACTTAGCCAAGTACCTGAGCCTAGCTCTGGCACACTAGCTTGTAAAATAGTAGTGGTTTCACAAATTGTTTGATTTTCACCTGCGTAAACTGGGAATGGCGGCTCTGAAGAAGAAATAAGGACAGAATCGATACTTAGACAAGCGCCACTAATAACATTCCAGCTCAATAAAACATTTCCTGTGTTTTCAAGACTAAGTACTGCATTTGCTAAACTAGAATCACTCAAAATGGCACTTCCACTAAGAATTTCCCAGAAACCAAAGCCTTGAATAGCTGTATCTGCCGAAAGTTGAACTTCATCAGAACAGATTGCCAAATCAGCCATCGCTATTGCCACTTCTGCTTCTACCTGGCGATAAACAAAAACAGTATCCGAACGAGGGCTACAAATTCCATTTGTGACTGTCCACCTTAGACCTAGTGTATCAGATAGTAATTCTAACTGCGATTGAGCAGCAGTTGGGTCACTTACATTTCCTAATCCCTCAAAAACATCCCAGAAACCATCCCCGCTTTGCGGGATATCAGCATTTAACTCATAAGTGAAAGCGCAAATTACAGTATCCTGCCCTGCATTCACTTCAAAATCATTGCTAAATCTAAAAACTACCATTGAGTCGTTAGAAACACAATGCTCATTAGTAATTGAATAAACTAGAACATTCGAACCTTCTCCTAATGAAACAACAGAAGTGAATGCCGATAAAGAATCTTCAAACAATCCACTTCCACTTGAAACTGTCCATAAAGCCTCTCCAATAACAGGAACATTCCCAGCAACAAAAACACTATCATCGCAAATAAGCAAGTCTATACCTGCAAATGCTGCTTCAGGTTGCTCTGCCACAATAAGAGTAATTGTATCGCTGCTAACCGGACATGGCGCATTACTTACTAACCATGCCAATTGAGTTTCCCCCGGCTCTAGGCTAGTTACTTCGCTGTTTGCTGAGCCTTGGTCAGAGAATAAAGCAGAACCTGAAATCACAATCCATTGACCTGCGCCAGAACTTGGTTCAAGGGCCTCTAAACTAAATGCGCTACCACAAACGAGCGCATCTTCACCAGCCACTGAAGGATCGGGTTCAATTGCTTTTGTTATAATCACCTGGTCGGTGGAAGCTGGACAAACTCCGTTTAAGGTAGTCCACTGAAAAACATTTTCACCATTTGCCAAACCACTTACAGAGGTTGAAGAAGCAAACGTGTTATCTATAACTCCTGCTCCACTTACGATTGACCAGATGCCTGTTCCAATTTGAGGAAGGTTTGCCTGAAGTGTAGCATTAACATCACATATTAGTTGGTCCTGACCAGCTTGGGCAACATCAGGTGCCTCTTGACGGATAATTGTTACCTGGTCTTCCTCCGTAGGACAAGCGCCATTGCTAATTGTCCATCTGAAAACGTTTGCCCCTGCCCCTAAATTCGAAACCGAGCTTACTGGGTTAGACGGATTATCAATATCAGCACTTCCTGAAACTATTGTCCAAAGCCCGGTTCCTGTAGAAGGAGAATTTCCAGATAATGAGGAAGCTTCATTGCAGATTTGCTGGTCTTCGCCAGCAGTTGACAAAGAAGGTGGTAATGAACGAGTTACAGTCACTTCATCAAAAGAAATACAAACGCCATTGGTGACAGTCCACCTTAAAACAACTTGCCCAACACCGATAGAAGTTAGACTTGTATTGGCTTGATTAGGGTTGGTAATGCTAGCGGTTCCTGATATAATAGTCCATTGACCATCTCCAGCCTGAGGCATAAGAGCCTGCAAAGTTGTTTGATTGCTACACAAGCCTTGATCGGCACCCGCCTCAGCTGATGTAGGGTTTTGATCAACAGTAATTATCACCTGGTCGGAACTAGATGGACAGTTTCCATTACTTACAGTCCAAACCAGAATATTATCTCCAACAGCTAATTGATTAATCGTTGATGCGGCGGAAGCTGGGTTTCCAAAATTTCCTGAACCGCTTAAAACTGACCAAAACCCTTGACCTATTGTTGGTATTTGGGCATTTAGTTGGGCTGAAGAGGCACAGGTTTGAAGGTCGTTTCCTGCAAGAGCTGCTGATGGTTCCAAAAAGCGTGTAATTGTAATTTGATCATTGGAAACAGGACAAACTCCATTGGTCAAAGACCACTGAAAAACATTAGCACCAACTCCAAGGTTACTGATTTGAGTGCTGTTTTGGTTGGGCGACTGAATGATTCCTGCACCGCTTACCAAGGTCCAAGAGCCACTGCTTGCAGCAGGAAGATTACCTGAGAGATTCACAGAAGTGCCGCAAACACTCTGGTCTGCTCCGGCGCTTGCCACTGGGGCAGAAAAGACCTCAACATTAACATCATCGAAAACAACAGGACAAATTCCATTGCTAACGCTATATCTAAAAGTATTAACGCCTGACTGAAGATTATTTACAGCACTCGTATTTTGCTGTGGATTAACTATAATTCCAGCACCTGAAATAATTGACCAAGATCCTTGACCAACAGTAGGTAATATTGCTGAAAGCTGTGCTGAAAGTGTGCAAATAGACTGATCTAACCCTGCATTTGGTGTTTGTGGCTGAGTAAAAGATTGAATGGTTACCTGGTCAAAAACAGGGTTGCAAGTACCGTTGCTGACTGTCCATCTGAAAACATTTAT
>JBBEBC010000154.1:0-11284 GCA_040882555.1 Bacteroidia bacterium | reverse complement strand
TAGTCTCCATCTTCGAAAAATAAGTTATTGATTTTACCACCGTAGTATGATATTGTAGATGGCACAATTCCAAAACTAGCATTATTTAAAGTTCGATTATTCCATGAACCAAGAGAGTCTGTTGATAACTGTGTTTGTAAAGCAAAGTCCATTTCAGAACTAATTAAAACCTGCAGATATTCATTATCTCTAGAAGTTGAAGTTGAATGATTAGTATCATCCACCGCAGGTATAAATGAATATGGAAGAAAAAAGGCCGTTTCAAGAGGTCCTATTGCAAAAATGTCTCCAGGAGAAAAACCATTCCAATGATTGTCAGGAAAACCTTCCTGAGTATAGTCCCATGTGGCTTGTCCATCAAAAGACCCATTTTTATTTATCGGGATAAAGAATTCATCATCACCAGGTCGGTTAGGGTCATAGCAATACAACTTATAATTAAATTCATCAGCCATAGCCACCTTATAAGGAAAAACAGCGTGGGCATCAGATGTAAACCCCTGCCGATTAAACCATATTGATAAAGGATTGTTTTCTGTTTCAAACATGTTCTTTATCAATCTCTTAACAGTTCCTTCTGTTAAGTCATATTTGTATTGTATGTAGTTATAGTAATATGGTCTACCCCAAGTGTTGAGCTGCAACATGGTAAGCGCTTTACCAATTTGATTAGTGTAGGTCTGATTCCATAAATATTCAGGAGAATTACTGTAAACCGGAAAACGACTTTCGAGTAGGGAGCGATTAAATTTAAAAGCTGCAGAAGTTAAGCTCATACCGTAGCAAACTCCATCAAATCCATTTGACTTATTTGCTAACCATAAACCCAACTTTCTTTTCACTATCTTTTTTTGGCCTAAAACCGAATGGTAAAAGCTACTTTCTCCAAATGCTTCAACGACATAATCCCAGCGAGGAAATGTATTAGAGGGGTATGCAAGTCCACCCTGTTGAAGTGGAAAAGGGGCTACAATTCCTTGACTTAGTAAGTAAGGATCAGTCTCATAGCTTATCCCTGAATATGCATCTGGTTGCCAAATTGGGTTTGAAGCGTTATAAAAATTTAACCCATCCCCGGAGGGAATATAATCAAATCCTATTTCACTAAGCATTAAAAACCCGTGAGCTTTCCCATCTGTATCGATAAAATAACCAGCAACTTCATTGTAATCATTAATGTCCTGCGGCCAAATGGCTGATGCTCCTTCTATTTCAATGTCCTCAAAATCTCCGAACTCACCATTTGTGTAATCCAGTACAAAACCAATTTGATTTCCAAAGCCAGCAGTCCCAACGATATATCCACTGTTATTTATTCCAGTGAACCTTGTCCTGTTTTGACCAGGGTAACGAATTGTATCATAATCACTAAATCCTTTCCATACAAAACCTCTATATATTGCTCCTTCAATATAAAAACCACTCACCCAGTTGTCATCATTAATTCCGCCTGCATAGGTTGGAAAACCAGGATCAATCCCATAATTCTGCTCATTCATTATACTATTAGCTTCATCAACAAAAAACAATTTACTTAATGGTCCCGTTCTGTAATCACCACAAAAAGTGCGATGGTTATTTGCTCCATTTACATTTAAAAAGGTAACGCCATTAAATAAATCGCTTATATCTGTATATGTAGGTTCATTCGGAGTCAACTCCATTCGAAAAGCTCTAGAGTCTTGAGCACTTCCAGTATTGTAAGTTCCATAAATAACATTATTTGTATCAATTCCTCCTGGATACGTATTCGTTGCACTCGGAAAATCGAAGGTGTATAATGTTCCTTGTTGTTTTAGAAAACCTCGATCTCGCCCTTCATCATTTTCGTAATAACCTAAGACAATCTGATTTTCAGAAATTGCCGTTATATATGTGTTTACTGCATCAGGGACGTCATAGGTAAATGCAATCGAAGGCCTTAGAGATGTAGATTGAGCGAAAAGATTTATTGATAATAGTAGCGATATGATAACAGGTAGAAACTTTTTCATGCTTATTAGGCTTGGGGTTAGTAAATGCAAATAGCATATTCTATAAGTCTTAAAAAAGCAACAGGTAGATTAAAATGCCAATTTTATAATTGAAAGAAGAAATATCCCCATAATTGGGGATGCGATTACGGCTCAAGAAGCGTGTACAGACCTGCGAAGATGATACAAGCTGCAACAGCAGTTGACCCATATAATATCCAATAGTAATAATCAGGAAATGGATTTATTAGGCTTAGAACACAGCCTACAAAACCAATAAATGCTCCTGTTCCAAGTAAAAGAATTGAATTGAATTGTCGCCTTGAGTTCAAAGCCTTTTTGAATGCTTCAATACAAGTATGAATATAGTTTTCATCATACCCTTTAGCTTGTAATTCAAGCATAATTTGCTCTGGCTTATAGTGAGAACTAATCCAGCTTTCTAATACTTTTTGAGAGATAGCTTCCATAAGGAATTGATTTTGCGAATTAAACTTTGATTGGACGGGATAATTTACACATATTATTTAATTTAATAAATCTTTGCTTAAAGAATTTCTATTACAAATCTTCAGTAGGCACCCAAAAAGCTTCTTCAGTATTAGCATTCAATGGATGATGATTAGGTCCAAATCTTGTTGAGTGAGGCCTATTATCGTGCATATATCCAGAATTAGGAAGCCAAATTGTAAATACCTCCATTGCTAATTTCTATAAATTAGCAGGAAGACCGTCAAAATGAAAACAGCATACTGTCCTCCTTTAAATGATAAAACAGTAAATCGCTGGGTAAATTTGAATTATCGCTAATCTCATCTAAAGTCCATTTTTCAAAGACGAGCTCAGGTTTATATGCATTAAAATATTTTGGAGGATAATTAATTAAAGAAAAATAATCTTCCCCTACTCGATTTTTAATGTCCTTTCCCTCTGTTTAAATGACTTCAATCAACGATAGTACAAATCATTCGAAATCGACATAAGACTTATTTTACCAAGCTGTATTAAGGGATGAATTTCAATTATTTCTAGCTGCTGCATTGAAAAGATTAAAATTAAAAAGGGCAGAAAAATCTTTCTGCCCTAAGATATTTATACATTAAATTTTATCAAATAACCACCTCCGTTAATCTTTATTTATAATAATTTTTCGGGATACTGAAACAGTATCACCTTTAACAATAACAAAATAAGTTCCCGAATAAAGTATTCGTGTATCGAAATATGCAATTGTGGAGCCCGCTTTTAGACTAGTAGAATTAACTAATTTCCCTTCTAAATCATATAAATCAACCGACAAGTTTTCTGAATTCAAGCCTGATATTTGAATAGCTATCAAATCGCTGGCAGGATTTGGAAATATTTTTACCTGTCGTTCTACATCAATAGAAGAATTAGTGGCGGTAACAACCGGCTCAAAAACCGTTGTCGCTTCAGATACTGTTGTTACTTTCCGATTAGCATAATTCCCGTAAAATGTTGGTCCAACCACATATGGATAAGCCGAATTCCAGTTTTCATCGACTGTTGCGAAATAACAATATATTCCTTCTGGGTATTCAGGTGTTACGCATAATCGTCCATTATGTAGATCTAAGTAATCTTCTTCCCCGGCGTGAGTAATGAATTCATAATCTTCTCTGAAATAGCCCAAAGGATATGTTGAACTGATAACCGGACCTGCGGATACCGACTCACCCGTTGGTGAAGTAATTCTACTAGATATGTCTCTTAGCTGATATCCCGACTTCAACCTTACTACTCCACCTGTACCATCTGAATTTTTAAATCCATAAGCTCCATATATTGGAAATCCATCATAAGCAAAACCAATTAAAGGAGAGTGTTGCATACTATCGATAGCATATAATCCATCGGCATCATATAAATTGCAAATGGTAGATACTACATTTAAATCTAGATTAAATGCCGAAGGATTTTGGTGGTGGTGATAATTTCCCATCGCAGGATGCGCCTTGGAGCAATCAAAACCGGGTTTTTCAGCCAGTATAGCATCACGACTCCATGCAGTTGATGCCATTGGACCGCCTGGACAAGGAGGATTTCCTGGTCCACCACATAAACTATTGGTAGTTGAATTCCAGCCAACCCCATCTCTAAAATCAAATAATGAAACACCGTTTACAAATACTCCAATGTTGCCTCCAACTGTAGAATTTAAGGTACCAGTATTTGGAACAGGATTTAAAGGAATCTTATAAATAGCATCTTGGTCTGAAGCAATAGAAGGATTACCATCAAGAAAAGGGCCTGATGGATAAGCCGGAATACCATGAGTATGAACATAAACAAAATCGTTAGAATATTCTATTAGTTGACAATTAACCAGGATATTATTAGGAATGGCTGTTGAATTTCCTGAGACATAATATAAGCCGGTTTGACTGGTATTCTGCAACCAAGAATTTATTGCAGGATTATCTTGGGCATTAATTGCCGAGACTAAAAAGATTAGTAGTAAAAAGAGTTTTGATTGTAGATTCATAGTTTAATTGTTTGATAAGTTATATTGCTGTGAATTAGCTTTTGTAAAAAGTTCTTTGGGATAGGAAAAGTCTGGATTAAAAAGAAATTCCTTGTCAGTTAAGGTTAGTAAGAATGCAATGAGTTCGACCTTTTCATTTGAACTAAGAGTTTTATAATCACTTAATTCATCAGAAAACTTTTGCGTTGAGCTTATAGAATTGTTGTAATGATTTAGCACTTCATTTAATGTTTTAAATCTACCATCGTGCATGTAGGGATAAGAAAATTCAATATTTCTTAAGCTTGGTACTTTAAATAAAAAGGAGTCCTTTTTAAGTGAAGTAACTTCAACTCTTCCGTAATCCATTAGACTAGAATCAATAGATAAGCCATTGCTTTTAAAATCCTTGTTTGTAAAAAGTGGTTCTGTATGACAAGACGAGCAAGATTCTTTAAAAACCTTGTATCCCTTTGCTTCCTGAAGAGAAAACTCTTCTTCATTATTCATCACTCTGTCGTATTTAGAATTAGCTGAAATAAGGGTGAGCATGAATTGTGAAATGGCTTTAAGGGTGTGCTCGCCACTAACTATTGAATCGCTGAAGGCATCATAAAACAGACTTCTATAAAATTTAGATTGATTAAGTTTTTTAACAACATTCGCAATATCTTCATCCATTTCAAGCTCATTATGAATTGGAGCCAAAGCTTGGACATCGAGATGATTCACTGCTCCATCCCACATAAACGATTTTTGCCAAGCCAAATTTACTAAGATGGGAGAATTCCGTTTACCAATTCTGTCATCGATTCCATGACTCAAATCATGATCAACATGAGTAAATGCTGAATATTGTGAATGGCAGCTAGCGCAGGAAATACTGCCGTCACGCGATAAAATCGGATCATAAAAAAGTGCCCGTCCTAATAATATTTTGTTCTCCGAAGGAGGATTTATCTTGAAGTTATATTCAGGTTTTGGCCATCCTTTAGGTATATTAAATAACGACTTATCTGATTCTCTTAATGAAAAAGAAGCAATCAAAATAATAGACAATATGAACAGATTAACTTTCATTTAGCATTTATATAAAAGGTTTTCTTGGCTAATTCAGAAAGTCTTTGAGCAGGCACTGATGGCGACATTACTTCATTTAAGTTACTAATATCAATTCCATCAACCAATTTGTTTAAGTCAATAATTATAGCTAGAGTTTCTATATTTTCAATTGGAAAAGAGAGCGTTTGAAGAGTTTCAAAAGGATATTGATAGCCTCCCAAATGAAATTGAAATTTATTTTTTCTTGTATCACACCGAAGGCTGTTGCCTTCGAGTTTTAAATTTATATACCCACTTTGCCAAGCCCAATACATTCCTTGTGTTGGATCTAAATCTCCACCTTGAACTCCTGAAACATTACAAACGCTATCAACACCTAAGTGAAACTGAATTTTATCGAAGACCAAACCTGATGGTATTTCAAAAGAAAGTTTATTTACTGAAGAGCTTGAAAAATCTATCAAGTGATGACTCCTAGCCTCTTCAAAAACTTGCACTTCTTTCATAAAAAAACGAAAATTGCTCAAATAGAATTTAAACATAGTAATTGAGAGACTGCTATCGAGTTTACTTACCGGTTCTGATAGCTTAAGAGAATCATTGTTGTAAAATGCAGTAAAAGAAATAGAAAAATCTACCGTTTGAGCTGATAGAACCATACCAAAAGCAAACTGTATAATAAATAATTTCAATCTCTTTTGTTTCATAATTCCGCAAGTATTTTCAGTTGTTGTGAATTTTAAAACTGCCCAATAATGAAGATTAAATTTGAACTAAATCGTATTTTCATATTGGCACTCAAGTTATAATTAAGTCGAAGCAAGACGTTATAAATCTAACATGGTTTAAAAGACTTGTTTTTTGGTGCCATATTGATTCTTTGATTTGTTTTCAAGATAACAAAAGTGTGAATTTATTTAGTCTCTCAACACTCGCTCGGTTAGTCTTTTACATACCTTTACCACATGCAAAAAACCTATTCAATTGCTATTCATGGCGGAGCCGGAACCATTCACAAATCACAAATGAATGACGAGAAAGAGGCGGCTTATAAATCAGCTTTAGAAAGAGCATTGAATCAAGGAGAAAACGCCTTAAAGGAAGGTAAATCTGCCCTCGATGCGGTTGAAATTGCTGTTATGACTTTGGAAGATTCGCCCTTGTTTAATGCCGGAAAAGGTGCTGTTTTCACGCATGATGGAAAGCATGAAATGGATGCTTCAATTATGGATGGGAAAACAACCCTAGGAGGTGCTGTTGCTGGAATTCAAGGAATTAAAAATCCCGTGAGATTAGCAAGGAGCATTATGGAACATTCGGGACATGTTTTTCTGGCTGGCGAAGGTGCTGCAGAATTTGCCCGTAGTCAAGGTTTTACATTTGAAGACTCAAGCTATTTCCATGATGATTTAAGATATCGTCAGTGGCAAGAGGCTCTTAAGTCAGATGTAGTGCAATTGGATCATTCTCCATTACAAGAAAAAAAGTTTGGAACAGTTGGGGCAGTCGCGCTTGATTTGCATGGTAATTTAGCAGCTGCCACTTCTACTGGAGGTATGACAAACAAGAAGTTTGGAAGAGTTGGTGACAGTCCAATGCTGGGGGCAGGAAATTATGCTAAGAATTCAACCTGCGCTGTTTCATGCACCGGAAGTGGTGAGTTTTTTATTCGTGCGGTGGTTGCTTACGATGTTAGTTGTTTAATGGAATACAAAGGATATTCTCTTCAGCAAGCTTGCGAAACTGTCGTTCAAAACCATTTATTAAAAATTGGAGGTGACGGCGGACTGATTGCTGTTGATGCTGAAGGTAATATCTGCCTTGAGTTCAATACTGATGGTATGTACAGAGCTTTGAAAAAGCAATCGGGCGAAGCCCTAATTGCCATTTACAAATAGTTATATAAATCCCGCTTCAAGCGGTAAAATATTGATATTTCTATCATCAATTTTAAATTCATCGCTATTAGCAAGAATATGAACAACTAAATTACCTAAGCTAATCGGCGTACCTTCAGGTAGCACTTTGTGGGAGTTATGTGTTAAACCACTTGGATCGAATAGAATAACCATTCCCGAGCCTATCACCTTAAAATGATTTCCTTGTTCAATGATAATACCGGTATCTTCTGCAAGGCCTAAACCCAATAAATTGGGGTGAATAGCCATCGCTTCTGCCAGGCGACCAAACCGGCCTCTTCTTATAAAATGAGTATCTATTACCAATCCTTGAACAAGACCTAAACCATTGCGCATGATTACTGCACCCTTGTAAAGTGATTCCTGACTGCTGCCTCCGGCTATCATGTTTTCACTCATGGCCATTGCGCCCGCACTAGTGCCAGCAACAACAAAACGTTCTTCCTTGTACCTATGGGCAATAATTTCGTGCGCTTCGGTATTACCTATAAATTTTACAATTTTACTTTGGTCGCCACCTGAAAACATCACACAATCAGCTTCTTCTAGTGCCTTAATTGTTTCCTTTTTCGAACTGTGCATCCTATTGCGAATGTCGAGAACTCTTAAATTTTTACAGCCAAGCTGGCCAAATGCCTGAAGATAGTTACCTCCTACTTCCTTAGGAATACTCGATGCCGTTGGGATAATTACAATGTTGGCATCTTGACCTCCAGATTCTTTTACTACGTGACTTAAAATACTGTCTTCGATAAAATCAAGAGTATAGTTCTCACTCTCTCCCAAGCCTTTATCTTCATTTCCTCCGATAGGAATTAAAATTCCATTTACACTCATAAATATTTTTTCCTTTAAGTCTGCTAAATTATTGTTTCATACAATAAAAAATAGCTACTTTTCAATCGCTATATACACAACTTTTAAACGCTAAAAGATTTTTCCCTTTTATGAGAATTCGTGAAATAAATGCAATGCGAGGCCCTAATTATTGGTCCATCAGAAGACATAAATTAATTGTAATGGTGTTGGATCTGGAGGAGCTAGAAGAGCGCCCAACCAATAAAATTGATGGTTTCAGAGAAAGACTTGAAGCAATGTTCCCTTCTATGTATTCACATCGTTGTTCTGAAGAAACAGCTGGTGGATTTTTTCTTCGTGTTGAAGAAGGCACTTGGATGGGTCACGTGATTGAGCATATAGCTCTTGAAATTCAGACTCTTGCTGGAATGGATGTAGGCTTTGGCAGAACCAGAGATTATGGTGAGAAGGGAGTTTACCATGTAGTATTTGCTTACATGGAAGAGAAAGTTGGAAGGTTCGCAGCTGAGTCGGCTGTTAAAATTGCTGAGGCGATAATTGCAGGTGAAAGTTATGATTTGGAGACTGACATTCAACAAATGCGTGAGTTAAGAGAAAATGAAAGACTAGGGCCTTCAACAGGTAGTATAATTGAAGAAGCCGCTTCTCGCGGGATTCCTTGGATTAGATTGAATAAGTATTCTCTATGTCAATTAGGTTATGGTATAAATCAAAAAAGAATTCAGGCTACAGTTACAAGTGAAACAAGCAGCATTGCAGTTGAGCTTGCCTGTGATAAGGAGGATACTAAATTCCTACTTGAGCAAGCGGAAGTACCCGTTCCTAAAGGAGAAATTGTAAGAACCGAAGCTGGATTGAAAGATGCCGTTAAGTATGTTGGATACCCATTAGTAGTTAAACCTGTTAATGGTAATCATGGCCGAGGCATAACTGCCAATTTAAATAATTGGGAGGAAACAGTAATTGCATTTGAAGCTGCGAAACAAGTATCACGCTCAGTAATTATTGAGAAATATATTGTAGGTGAGGACTATCGATTACTGGTTATAAACTACAAACTTGTAGCTGCTGCAAAGAGGACTCCTGCTGGTGTAACTGGCGATGGAAAATCAACCATTCAGCAGCTGATTGATAAGGTGAATGCCGATCCACGCCGAGGCTATGGTCATGAAAAGGTACTAACTCAAATTACCGTTGATGCGATGACTTTGTCTATTTTAGATCAACAAAGTTTAAGCTTAGATTCTGTTTTACCTGAAGGTGAATGGATTAAATTAAAAGACACAGCTAATTTAAGTACTGGAGGTACATCTACTGATGTTACCGATTTGGTGCATCCATTTAATGTATTTACTGCCGAAAGAATTGCTAGGATAATTGGACTGGATATTTGTGGAATTGATATAATGACTACCGACATAAGTTCGCCTTTGCATGAAACAGGAGGAGCTATATTAGAGGTAAATGCGGGTCCAGGTTTTAGAATGCACCTTGCGCCTTCGTCAGGGCTTCCAAGAAATGTTGCAGGTGAAGTAATTGATATGCTTTTCCCTCCGGGGACAGAATCGCGAATTCCGATTGTGGCTGTAACAGGAACAAATGGAAAAACCACTACGACAAGGTTGATTTCTCATATCATGAGAATGAAAGGATTTAAAGTTGGCTACACCACTACCGACGGAGTTTATATTCAAAACAGATTGATGATGAAAGGCGATTGTACTGGTCCTGCAAGTGCCGAATTTGTATTAAAAGATCCAACAATTGATTTTGCGGTATTAGAGTCGGCCCGTGGGGGACTGCTTAGAGCTGGTCTGGGCTTTAAATCTTGTGATGTTGCCATCGTAACCAATATTGCACCTGACCATTTAGGGTTAAAAGGAATTAATACCATTGAGCAATTAGCACGAGTGAAAGCGGTTGTTCCTGAAACAGTTCACGCCGGAGGCTATGCCATTCTTAACGCTGACGATGACCTGGTATATGCTATGCGCAAAGGAGTTAATGCCAATGTCGCATTGTTTTCTATGGATGAGAATAATCCTAGAATTAAGGCAATAGCTAAGGTTGGTGGCCTTTCAGCAATTTACGAAGGTGGATATATTACAATTTGTAGAGGAGAATGGAAAATGCGTATTATAAAGGCTATTAATGTACCCCTCACCTTCGGTGGAAGAGCAACCTTTATGATTCAGAATGTGTTGCCTGCAGCATTAACAGCTTATGTAAGAGGAGTTCCTTTAGAAGACATTCGAGTGGCTTTAGAGTCATTTATTCCATCTCCGGCTCAAACGCCGGGAAGGCTAAACATGTTTGAATTTAAAAACTTCAATGTATTACTTGATTATGCTCATAATGCGGCTGGTTTAAGAGCATTACAAAACATGCTGCAAAGAATGGATGGAACTCCAAAAGTTGGAATTATTGCAGGTATAGGCGATAGAAGAATTGAAGACAATAATGAAATTGGCAAAGTAGCTGCCGAGATGTTTGATGAAATCATTATTAGACAAGACAAGCATTTGCGAGGGAAAACAGAAACAGAGCTGATAGATATGCTTTATGATGGAATTAAGAAAGTTGATCCTAATAAAAATGTGAGGATTATTCCAAAAGAAAGTGAAGCTATAGAATATGCCTTACAAAATGCTAAACAAGGCAGTTTGATCGTGATTTGCAGTGATGTTGTTCCTGACGCTTTAGCTCAAGTAACTAAATTTAAGGAGGAAGAAGCAAGTAAGTTGTATGATTTTTCAAGAAGTGATATTCCTAATTTAAAATAGTAGAAAAATCCAAGTTTTAATTTATCAAGAAAAGCAAACCTCCTGCAAAGTGAGGTTTGCTTTTTTTATACAAGATTAATTCCTTAAATATTTAAACTTTTTGCTAGACCCAAAATTCCAAACTAAGACTTAAGTTTCAAACCTCATTATCAAGAAACTAAGAGTCTCTCTCCAACTCTCTTAACATTCCCTTAACAATTTAATCACCCCCCCCTTAATATTAGGTTTGTTTTGATTGTCTAC